>JACZKT010000337.1 GCA_014859905.1 Rubrivivax sp. | reverse complement strand
ACCATGTACTGCGCCCACAGCCGCTCCCGCAGTGGGTTCTCGGCGGTCAGGGACTCCAACTCGGGCACCACCTCCGCATGGCGACCGGCCGCCAGATCGGCGCCGATCCGATCCTCCAAGGCGCTCAGGCGGAGTTCCTCGAGGCGCCTAACCTCCAGCCCGGCCAGCGGGGCGTCGAGCAGCTCGGCCGGTAGGGGCCCTCGCCACAAAGCGAGAGCCTCGCGCAGCCGGGCCGCGGGCGGCGCGTCTTCGGTCGCGGGTACGAGCTCGGTGGCGGCACTGCCCAGGGGCACGGGAACGCCGCGGGTGGCGATGTTTTCCTTGATCGTCACCGGCACGCCGTCGAGGGCGCCGCAGGGCTCGCCGCGTTGCCAGCGCACCTCGGAATGGTGCGCCTGGGCGAGTGCCGCTTCAGCGTCGAAACCCCAGGTGGCGCGGATGTGCGGTTCCCAGCGTTCGAGATGCGCGACCACGGCGCGCGCCACCTCCAGCGGCGAAAGCCTGCGCTCGCGGTAGGCGGCGACGAGTTCGGTGGCGCTGAGTTCGTGCAAGGGGGTCATCGCGGCAGTTCGGCTCAGGCGCGCTCGAGAAAGCGGTGCAGGTTGGCAGCGGCCTGGGCCTGCACCTTGTGGCGCAGGAAGGGTGTCCAGCCCAGAAGCAGCCCGGGCAGGCCCAGCGCCTGTCGCGCCCAACGCCAGAAGTCGAAGCGGTCGCGGTGGCGGGTGATCAGGTCGTCGGCGTCGAACTCGAATTCGGCGTCGATCTGGTTGTGCACCAGGCGGCCGCTGGCCGGGAACAGGTAGCGCGTTTCCCAGTGCGCCGTCACCCGAGAGCCCTGCTCGGTGATGCCACCGGCCTGCAGTTCCCAGTGCGCGCGACCCTTGGCCTTCGTGGCCCCGCACAGCATGCGCCACATGCCGCCGATCCGGCGCCGGCCGACGAGCGAGAAGACCTCGTCGTCGAAGCGTGCCTTCTCGGCGTAGCAGGCCTCCATGGCGGCGCTGTCCAGCCGCTCGAAGGCGGCGTAGAAACGCTCGACGGCGGCCCGGCTCACGGCTGGGTGGCCGGCGGCGCCCAACTCACGGCCGCCATGTCGTTGGCGAAGATCGGCGAGCTGTTCCACAAGCCGCGCAGCCCGCGCTTGAAGACCGCCACCTGCGCCGGGTTCCAGAGGAAAGCGTTGACGGCGTCGTCGGCCAACAGGCGCTGGATGTCGCGCCACAGGCGAGCCTTCTCGCGCTGGTCGCTGGTGGCGGCCAGCGTCGCCACCAGGCCGCGGAACTTCGCGCTGTCGTAGCCGAAGTAGTAGTTGGGGTCGGCGTAGGCGGTGGCGTAGTCCAGCGGCTCGGCGTGGTTGATGATCGTGAGGTCGAAGTTGCCCTTGAAGGGGCCGGCCAGCCACTGCGCCCATTCGACGTTCTCGATCTTCGCGTTGATGCCCACCTTGGCCAGCTGTGCGGCGACGATCTCGCCGCCCTTGCGCGC
The DNA here is from genome assembly GCA_014859905.1 of Rubrivivax sp. GTDB lineage: Bacteria > Pseudomonadota > Gammaproteobacteria > Burkholderiales > Burkholderiaceae_C > Rubrivivax. The sequence continues at coordinate 2,005 of JACZKT010000337.1, read as the reverse complement.
GTACTGCGGCGGCGGCAGTGTCAGCGTCACGTTCAGCGGCAGCGTGACGCCGGCTTCGCGCAGCAGCGCGCGGGCCTTTTCGGGGTCGTGCGGGGTGACCTTGGTGAGGTCCAGGTAGCCCAGGTCGGTGGGCGCGAAGTGGCTGCCGATGGGCCGGCCCAGGCCTTCCTGGGCGCCGTCGATGAAGGCCTGGCGGTCGATGGCGTGGGTGATGGCGCGCCGCACGCGCACGTCGTCGAACGGCTTCCTGCGGTTGTTGATGGCCAGGATGCCCTTGCCCGCGGTACTGCCCACCTCGACCGTGAATCGCCGGTCGCCCTGGAACTGCTTCAGTGCCTGCAGGGGACCGAAGCGCGGTATGCCGTCGATGTCGCCGGCCAACAGGGCCGCCACCTGCGCCGCCGGGTCGTTGATGAAGCGGATCGTGACTCGCCGCAGGCGCACCTTGGCCGCGTCACGGTGGCCGTCCCAACGCGTCAGCGTGATGGAGCTACCCTTGTTCCAGCTCTCCAGTACGTAGGGCCCGGTGCCCACCGGCTTGGTGGCGGCCTGGGCCGCGGTCTTGGGGTGCAGGATGACGGCGGTGTTCTCGCCCAGGCGGAACGGCAGCATGGCCTCGGCGTTGTTCAGCACCAGGATCACCGTGTGCGGGTCGTGCACGACGACGCTGGAGATGTTGTCGAACACCGCCTTCCTGGCCTTGTTGGTGCTGCCCGGTGCCTTGGCGCGGTCGAAGCTGAACTTGACGGTGCTGGCGTCGAAGTCCGAGCCGTCGGAAAACTTGATGCCCTTCCTCAGGCGGAACGTGTAGGTCTTGCCGTCGGGGGTGTGGCCCCAGGACTCGGCCAGCAGCGGCGTCACCGCGCCGTCCATCTCCACCTTGGTCAGGCCTTCGAGGATGTTGTAGTGCACGATCTCGCCGATCGCCGCCGCCGACGCGCTGGTCGGGTCCAGCCCCGGGGCCGGCTCCAGCGTCATGCCGAGCACGACGCTGTCGCGGCGCGACTGCGCCCAGACGGCAGGGACGGCGGCGGCCAGCGGCGCCCCGGCCAGCAAGGTGTTGATGGTGCGGCGAGTCAAGGTCATCGTCTGCTCCTGCAGGTTCGGTTCGTGCATTCTGCGGCAACCGTGTTCACACCGGTGCGCGGGGTTTCATGCCCGGCACCGCCGCCAGCAGACGCTGCGTGTAGGGGTGCTGCGGGTGGTGGAAGAGGTCGTCGGGATGGCCCTGCTCGACGATGCGCCCGTGCTGCAGCACGATGACCTCGTCGCACACCAGGTCCACCACCGCGAGGTCGTGGCTGATAAAGAGGTAGGTCACGCCCCAGCGGTCCTGCAGGTCCTGCATCAGGTTGAGCACCTGCGCCTGCACCGAGACGTCGAGCGCGCTCACCGGTTCGTCGGCAACGATGAGCCTGGGCCGCGTGATCAGCGCGCGCGCGATCGCGATGCGCTGGCGCTGGCCGCCCGAGAATTCGTGCGGCACCTTCACCAGGTCGGCCTCGCGCAGGCCGACGGCGTCCAGCGCCTCGATCGCGCGCTCGCGCTGCTCGGCACGGCCCGCGCCGTGCAGCACGGCCAGCGGCTCGGCCACCGTCTGCAGCACCGTGCGGCGCGGGTCGAGCGAACCATAGGGGTCCTGGAACACCATCTGCAACTGGGCGCGCGCGCGGCGCAGCGCCGCGGCGTCCAGCATTTGCAGGTCCTGGCCGTCGAGCAGCACGCGGCCGGCGCTGGGCTTTTCCAGCGCCATCACCAGCCGCGCCAGCGTGCTCTTGCCCGAGCCCGATTCACCGACGATGCCCAGGCTCCGGCCGGCCCGCAGCGTGAAGCTCACCCCGTCCAGCGCCTGCACCTCGGGCGCGCGCCCGAGCAGCCGCTCGCGCGGCAGGCGGTAACGCTTGGTCAGGTTCTCGACCGCCAGCAGCGCTGTTTTCATCGGGCGCCCTCGGCGCTGCGGGTCGTCCCCTTCATCGCTCGATCCTGATGCAGCGCGCCTCGTGGC
>JACZKT010000336.1 GCA_014859905.1 Rubrivivax sp. | reverse complement strand
CGTCGAGGATGGGCCCGGCGTTGCGCTCGGCGGCGGGGCTGAAAGGCAGGCTCGGGTCGTTCATCGCGTCGTCTGCTCTTCGGCTTCGATCAGCAGCCGCACACGCTGCGCACCACCGAGCTTCGTCACCGCCCGCACGCGCAACGCCTGGCCGACCTCCAGCACGCGGCGGCAGTGGTAGTCCAGCGCGTCGGTCTGGCCGTGGGTGTCGATGCGGCGCGACCATTCGCGCACGCCGTCGAGGTCCACGCTCAGGGCCTGCCACGCGCCGGGGCCCGCTGCCGAAGCACGAACGACGAAGCGCACGTCGATGGCGAAGACGCGGCGGCGGTGCGCGCTGGGCGGGATGTCGAGCGTGGCGATGTCGGCGCCGCCGGCGTCGACGGCCCAGCGTTCGGCGGCATCGCCTTCGCTGCCGGGGCGGGTGATCACGGGCATGGGTTGGCGGCAAAGCCGTGTGGCGGGCCGCGGATTATCGAGGGCCGGCCCCGACGCCTCGTCCGGCGGACAATTCGCCGATGAAAGCACCGCAACGCCTGCAGCCGTTGATCGACGAAGGCCTCATCGACAGCGTCGTGCGCCAGCTCATGAGCGGCAAGGAGGCGATGGTCTACGTCGTGCGCTGCGGCGACGACACACGCTGCGCCAAGGTCTACAAGGACGCCACCCAGCGCAGCTTTCGCCAGGCGGTGGACTACACCGAGAACCGCAAGGTCAAGAACACGCGCCAGGCGCGCGCCATGGCCAAGGGCACGCGTTTCGGCCGCCAGGCCACCGAGGCGGCCTGGCAAAGCGCCGAGGTCGACGCGCTGTACCGCCTGGCCGCCGCCGGTGTGCGTGTGCCGGTGCCCTACAACTTCCACGACGGCGTGCTGCTGATGGAGCTGGTGGCCGACGAACAGGGCGACGCCGCGCCGCGGCTGAACGACGTCGCCTTCACGCCCGAGCAGGCGCGGCTGCACCACGGCACGCTGCTGCAGGAAGTGGTGCGCATGCTGTGCGCCGGCGTCGTGCACGGCGACCTGTCGGAGTTCAACGTGCTGCTCGGCGCCGACGGCCCGGTGATCATCGACCTGCCGCAGGCCGTCGACGCCGCCGGCAACAACCACGCGCAGCGCATGCTGCTGCGCGACGTGGCCAACCTGCGCGGCTTCTTCGGCCGCTACGCACCCGAACTGCTGGCCACCGAGTACGGTGCCGAGATCTGGGACCTGTACCAGCGCGGCGCGCTGCAGCCCGGCGCGACGCTCAGCGGCCGTTTCACGAGACGGGCCGGCCCGGTGGACATGGGCGGCGTGCTGCGCGAGATCGACGACGCGCGTGCCGAGGAAGCGGCGCGCCGGCTGCGCCTGCAGCTCCCGCGCTGACGCAGCCGGTCAGTTGCGATGGCTGAGGTGGTCGTCGTGGATGGCCGCCGGGTGCGTGCGGCTGACCATCAAGGCCGCCTGCAGGTACAGGCCGTTGAGCAGTCGCGTCGCGCGTTCGCGGTCGAAACCCGGCCAGGACGCGATCTCCCGCACATTGCAGAACTGGTGCCGCAATCGGTCCACCGCTGCGCCCAAGGTGCCGGTCGTCCCGAGCCGGTGCAGCGCCGTGGCCGGAGCCACGCGGTAGGCCGCCGGGCCGGCGATCTCGGGCAGCAGCGACTCGCGCGCGCCGCGCAGCGCCAGCT
>JACZKT010000335.1 GCA_014859905.1 Rubrivivax sp. | reverse complement strand
CCTAAAAACAGCAGTTACCCAGGTGCCGGGAGTGTCGGCGGCGGGGTTGGCAGGCCGATCTGGCCGACGATTCGTTGGCAGATGTAGGCCAACAGCGCCCGCCAGCGGTCGAGCTTGGGCAACTGCTCCGCAGCAGCCTTGACGTGCTGGATTGCCGCATGAACGTTGGCGATCATCGACTTGATCAAGCCTGCTTCGGCGTGCATCGGCGTGAGGTACAGCGTCGTTTGGTTGCCGCTGCTGGTGGCCCGACCCACGGCCGCCAGCAGCAGCGGCCGACTCGTCAGCGCCTCGCGCCGGGCCTGCGGGTTGGCCGCGCGCACGTACCAACTCCACCAGTTGTAGACCAGCGCCACGGCGCGTGCGGTGACCTGGCTGCGGTGCATGTCCTGCGTGGTGAAGCCGCCCCAGCCCCATTGGTTCTTCAACTCGTCGAAGCCGTTCTCGCAGTCACAGCGGTCGCGGTAGAGCTGGCCGATCGCCGCGATGTCGTAGGTCGCGTTGGTCGCCAGCACGGTGTACTCCCAGACCTGCGCGTTGTCCTGCACCTCGTCGTGCGGCAGCGCCAGCACAAGCTGTTCGCTGTTGTCGTTTCGACCGCGCCTCTTGCCTGTCAGCGCGATGTCGTGCTTGATGCGCCGACGCAGCACCACCACGCGCCGTGCCTTGCTCCAGCCGCTCAGGCGCAACTCGTCTTCGATGGCCTGCCAGCCCTGGCTGGCCTCGGTGGCGCGCGTCCAGTCCTCACGCCTGAACAAGCGCTCGATCAGCCGCTTGACGTTGGCCGTCTTGCGCAGGCGCAGCAGGTAGCGCAAGTCGCGCTGTTCGCACACGTCGATGATGTCCTCGTTGCCATAGCCGCAGTCGCCGCGCACCAGCGCCGGGGCCTTGTCGCCGAGCTCGTCGAGCAACCGTGCCATCGCGGCCTTGGCGTGGCCCGAGGTGTGTTGCTTGCCAGAACTGAGCACGGCGTCGAGCACCAGACGCAGGTTGCCGACCCAGAAGGTGTGCAGCACATGGCTGGGGCGGCCCGGCTTGTGCGGGTTGTAGCCAATCTCCGCACCCTCCTGGCGGCCGTACAACGGTTTGATGGTGGCGTCCATGTCCAGCACCCACGGCCGCTCCAGGGCCTCGCGTACGCTGCTCATCAGCGCGCTGCGCATCCATGGCTCGCTGGCCGCTGGCACCATCGCCGCCAGCGCGCGGCGCACCGAGTCTTCGCTGACCATGCCGCGCAGGCCCAGCGCCTTGGCCGCCACTGCGTCGCCACGAACTCCGGCGATATGCGCGTAGCGCTTCGATCCGGCCAAGATGCCCAACATCAGCGTGCCCAGCACGTCGCGCGGGCGCGATGCGTTGGGGCTGCTGTAGTGCAGAGGGCAGGCCTGCACCCAGCGGTCGAACACACCGGCTGTGGCCAGGAATTCGGCGAAGAACACGACCTGTCCGTGGGGTGTGGCCTGGGCAGTCTCGTCCCAGCGCACGTGCACACGGCCGCCCATCGTGTCGACCACCATCGCGTCTTCGCTGGCCTGCGCCAGCGCGGCTTTCTTCGGTTCGTTGGCTTCACCCATAGGGTGAGTTTGCCAAACAGCCTCAACTCCTTGCCAGCGTTGAAGAAATCGATCAAGGCACAGGTTCAACTGCGGGACTTAGGATCAAGGCGCCTCGTTGCCAGAACTCTGATGCCGAAATGCCGCGTCCGCCCATCCTGCCCCTGCACATCCGCTGGAACCACTGGTCAAGAGTTCGCGTCTAATAAAACTTGTGACTGCAAGCTTGTCCTCACAACGCGTCCATAGCGAGGCCACTGAAATCTCACACCCGTATGCGGTCATCCTCGGCCTCGCGACTCTGTCCGCGATTGCCGCGCCGGCAACCGGCGTCCCACCGTCCGAGCGCGAACTGCACACGGCACAATGCGTTGCTGCGCTCGACGCCAATACGCGAGAGTTGGCCAGGCAGGTCAAGGGCGGGCATGATGAGTTGCGACCGATGCTGCTTAGTCGACTCGAAGGCGGCGCCACCTTCATTGGGGCGGCCTATCTAGCCGGTGACCGTGACGAAGAGCGCTCACGGGCGCTGCTGGATTCCGCGCTCGAGGCCCAAAAGTCGCTTCCGGAATCCGAGGTGGCGGCGCGCCAGGCCAATTGTGCTGATGAGGGCGCACGGCAGTTCGCGGCGGCAAACGCGCTTGAGCGAGCGGTGGTGAGGCGCGTCGCGGCGAAGCGGATGAAGCGTTTGCTCGCAGAGTAGGGCCCCAGCGGGAGACGGCTGCGGCGTCTTCAGGGACGAACGCCTGGAAGTGGCCTCGCGCCGGCATCGTCATGGCGCTCAGAGATGCCGTCGACGCTTTGGCGGTCAACGGCTGGACGCGCCTGGAATGTGCCAAGGCTTGGATTGCACAGCAGCACACGGAGCAGGTGCCGACGAAGTAACGGTTGCAGGACTTGGCCACAGGTGCTGCACGAATCGCGCCAGTTTGGCCGGCAGTCCCGAGTTGACAACGGTCGCAAGACGTCGTGGTACAACGACAAGGTAGCCCCAGCAGTCAATCTGACCGATAGCGTGATGTTGAACTCACCGAAACACTAATGAGGGCACAATCAACGACATGCCAAACCTAGCTTCTGTTCTCAAAGCTGAGATTTCGCGGATAGCACGCAAGGAAGGGCGGTCTGAGACCGACGCCCTCAAGAAGTCTGTCTCATCGCAGCGGTCGGACATCGCCGCCTTGAAGCGACGCGTGCAAGCACTCGAAAAGTCGCTCAAGGCCTTGGCGAAGGCCGTATCAAACGGCCGGCCGCCGCTGGCTTCGGTCCACGCGGCGTCCGATGGTGATGCCGAGGCAGAAGGTCTTCGATTCCGAGCAAAAGGCATGGCAAGCAACCGCAAGCGCTTGGGTCTATCGGCCGAAGAGTTTGGACTCCTTGTCGGCGCTTCGGGCCAGTCTGTGTATTCGTGGGAAGCTGGCAAGACCAAGCCCCGAGCCGCAAACTTGGCTGCAATTGCGGCGCTGCGTGGCGTGGGTAAGCGTGAGGCGGCGAGGCGGCTTGAGGCGTTGAAGCGGTAACGACGACCCTCGGGCTGCGGCGGAAGTCACCAGATGCCGCAGCAGACAGCTGCTTGGCAGCGACCCCCTCGGCGTCGTCATCGACGAGTTCGAGAGCGCTGGCGCTTCCGACCGTGGTGCACAACGCGTCAAGGACGTCGTCGACATGCTGCGCTCAGTACGTTCAGCGCGCGAGGCCAGTGCCGGCCTCCTACGCGGGTCGGTGGACGGACGTGCCTTGAGCTACTCCATACGTACTTGCGCGCTCTTGTTCATAGGCGGGTCCGCCGAAGCTCAGGGCCCAGCTTCGCTGCGCGCTGCACAGCCATCAGCCGGCAGGCTTTCTCCTCAAGAGGCCCACGCGGTCGTGCATGGGCGCTCCCATCACGGCCCGGCAACCCGGCCATGTCGTCCTCGAACTCGGCGGCGTCCTTGTCGCAGGTGCTGGGAGAGCGCTTTGTGCGCATTCGCACAGGGCGAGGCGCCCTCGGGTGGCTCTTCGACCGGGAACGACTGTGTCGGCCAGTAACATCGACGCTCGACTGAACGCCGTGGGCATGACGCGTGGCTTCAAAGTCCAGCCGATTGACTGATTCACTGCTTCTTAAAGGATTCCATGTCCGCCAGATTTCTGCCTTCGATGCTGACCCTGTTGCTTCTCACCGCTTGCGGCGGCGGGGGAGGCGGCGGGGACACCGGTACTGTGCCGACAGCACCGGTCTCGGGCGGCTCGACGAGTTCTCCCACGTCCCTCAGCGTTGAGGCCGCCAACACGTTTGGCACTGACGCCTTCTTCAACAACTTTAGGTACGTTGCATCGGCCGACGAACGGCTCGTGATTCGGGTCAACCCTGCGACACCCTTGTCGGACACCCAGTACGCACGCTGCGCCTCAAACCCGGGGTACCCATCGAAGGTTCAGGTCTACGACTCGCGCGGAGTGCAGGTCGGCGTCGTCTGCGACGAGGACGTCACCTTCACTTTCGCTGCGGCCGGTACGTACATGCTCAACTTTGAGTTCCCCGACAACGGAGGCGGAACGTTCAATGCGGCATCCCTGAAAGGCGCTGCACCGGTTCAGTTTTTAGAGACTGGCGACGGCTCACCCACTCGCCCGAAGAAGCTGAGCACGCTCACTGGCAATGCGATTGACAGCAACCCCTTCAACGACTACTACTGGGTACAGGCCGAGCAGGGTGAGACGTTGGTCCTGGCTGTGCAACTGCAGAAGCCGCTTACGCAGGCACAGAAGACCCGCTGCGGAGCGGGCGCGGAGTCGACGAACAACGCGCAGTTGCGGGTGTTCGATGCCAGACTGACTCAGGTAGCGGTCGCGTGTGCTGAAAGCCTGCGATTCGTAGCGCCAGCCGTAGGTACCTACGTCATCCGAACGGACTTCGGCGCAAACGGCGGAACGCTGAACGCTTCCCGCCTCTGAACCGGCATCACTGGCAGCAGCGTTAGCCATCGCCTTGGGCGCCGTCGTCGAACTGCGGCGGCGGCTCGCCACGCTCGGGCCGATGCTTAGTCAGCATTCGTTCAGCTGCTGCCGGGCGGTCAGCGCCGTGAGCATCTCCCGCTCGACCGAGGACAGGCGAGGCATCTTGATGAGGTGCGGCACGGGGTTGACCTGTAGTGGGGACTACCTGCTTATCGGCATCACCGCGTCGTAGCTGAGTGTTCTCACGGAGCGGTGATGGCCATCATCGAGGTCAGAAACTGCTCTGGCGCGCTCGATGTACTGTCCTAATGAAAGTCGCGGAACGCGTTACCTATTTGCTGCTGTAATCAACACAGCCCGTGCCCATTGATTTGCAGGTCGTTCCGCGGGAAGATGGTGGCAATGCAGCTTCCACCGCGAACGAACCAAATGAGCCCAGAACACGATGACGCGCTGTGTTCCGCGTACCCGCTGATATTCAAGAAGCGTAACGACAAGCGGCGAACAACCCCAATGAGCGGTGGCTTCGAGTGCGGCGACGGTTGGTACCACATCATCGACGCCCTCTGCTGTGCGTTGTATGCCCCTTACTCGTTAGCACAGCAGAGCTACGAAGGCCGACTCAAGGCTGAGGGCAAGGCTGAGTACGTGGGCGGCAGAGTCGTGACCGCTGAAGATGTTGAAAAGGCTCGGCTGGCTATGGTCGCTGCCGGCAAAGCGGTGCCGGTCGCCACACAGGTCAAGGAGAAGTTCGGCACTTTGCGCTTCTACCTACGCAACGCCTCCGAGGAGCAGTTTCACTACGTCCACATGGCAGAGGTCATGAGTTCTCGCGTGTGCGAGATTTGCGGCGCCCCTGGAACGAGGCGTGATACGGGGTGGATGCGCACATTGTGCGACCTCCATGAGGCAGAGCAGTTGGCGAGGGCGCAGTGAACACAAGCGTGTACTCGTCGCATGCGAAGGTCTCAGGGGCCGACCGGGAACGATTGCTGGTCTCGAGCACAAACGGTACGGGGTAGGAGTCGCTCACTTGTCAAGTGGAACGAGGATGGTCGTCTTCGCACGGCGCCGCGCACTCGGGTCCAGAACTTGCGTCAAAACCTCACGGAGCCAACCACGAGGGCAGCCATGTCGCACCCGTCAACGAGAGCGCCGCCCGACAGTCAACGGCCGTTGCGGACGGCGGTGCCTCGCGTGGTCGCTGTCATGCTGGCCAGTATCGGCTTGGCCGCGGTTGCAGTGTTCTGGCTGGACGGCTACAGATAGGACTCGCGCAGGCGCCCGGCGAGCCGGGGCAACTGGCAGCCAGCCGTAAGCGTTCCGCCAACCCATCTTCCCTGTGGATCCTGAAGCTGAGAACCTTGCGTCCACAGCAACGGCGAAGGCGGCGAGGCGGAACATGGATCGACAGCGGATACGGGACTACCTGGGGCACGTGGCGGCGTATCGCG
>JACZKT010000334.1 GCA_014859905.1 Rubrivivax sp. | reverse complement strand
CCGCGCCAGCCGCGCCAGCCGCGCCAGCCGCGCCAGCGGTGCAGTGGCCGCATCCGGCTGCGCGTACACGGCAACGGCCCGAGCGTTCTTCGCGGTAACCACGCCGCCTTGTTCCGGCGCGCCAAAGTCCTCGCCCAGACCGCGGTAACGCAGGGTGCGCGTTCGCGCATCCGGGATCAGGTCGCTGAACGTCGTCCGGAAGTCTTGTGAGGATAGTTACGGGCGGTCACAACGGGCAGGCGCCCTGCCAGGTGGTGCACTCGGTGCAGGCGACACTGGACACCCCGCCGGCCGACAGCAACCCGCCCAGCCAGGTGATGAAGGGCGTGCCGGCGGATTCGTCGTTGTAGTACAGCGGCCCGTTGGCGTTGCTGGTGGTGCCCCGCATCAAGGTGTGAGTGTTGCCGGCAGCCACGTAGCTGCGGAAGTTCGAGACCGTCTGGTTGTGCAGCAGACCCGAAACCATCTGGTCGGCCCAGGCTTGGCAGGCGGTGCCCTGCACGCCTGCCAGGCCATTGGTCATGACGTCATAGAACTGCATCTGCACCAGGTCCAGTCCGGTGGTGTACTGCGCCATGCGATCGGCCGTGAACTTGTCGGCCAGGCCACGCACCAGCTGGCTGGTGGGGGTGGACTGCGGGTTGCTGCCATACACCGAGGAGGCGAGCTGGATGTTCCAGTTTGCATTGCGCAGCGCGTCGAAGCTGGCCGGGGCGACTCCCTGGCCGGCATCGGCCAGCATGGTGGCGGTGCCCTTGGGGAAGGCTTCGCGCACCCACGGGTAGTTCAGGATGGCGCCATAGGCACCCGCGCTGCTGCCCGTGACCAGCAGTTGTTGCGGCTCCTTGAAGTTGTCCTGCATCCAGCGCAGCACGACCCGGAAATTGTCATGGCCGCGATGTTCGATGTTGTAAGCCTGGCCGGTGAACGGGTTGGTGTAGGCCTTGGTGTTCGACCCCCCGTGGATGTCCCCGGTGCAGTAGGGGATGTAGACCATGCTCCAGTCCTTCACCGGGTTGCGTGCGTCGGTCAGATCGAACATGCCGCCGTACTTCGTCGGGTCGTCGCTGGGCAGGATTTCAGCCTTGAAAAGCGAAGGCTGGTTGGCAGGCAATGCGGCGTAGATCGGTAGCGCGCAAGTGCCGCCATCCCAGCAGGCACCGCCACCTTCGAAGAACACCACCAGCTTGTCCACGCTGCCGCGGCGGGCCCAGAAATGGAAATCAGCCTTCGTGCCAGGCGCCTTGGAACAGGTGGGCGTCAGGGTGCGCCCATCGATCATCACGCTGGTGGGGTTGAGCTTGACAAAGCCGCCTGCCGCCGATCCCAGCGGCGCGGCGACCTCGGGGGTCGCTTCGTCACTGCCGCCGCAGGCCGCCAGCAGCACTGCGGTGGTCAGGGCGGCCAGCCAGCGTGACAGCGCGAGCGACGGGCGGCGAAACGTGGTGAACCTCGGCATGGTCATGTCCTTGATTGGAGGGTGGCGGCCACGGGCCATGCGATCAACGCGCGGCCTGGCTGTGAGCGGGAGGGGAGCGGTCTTCGGGCAGGTAGGCAATGGTATCGATCTCCACGCGGGAAGGAGGGGATAGGAGGAAATTTAAACGCCCCTTTTCGTGACCGCGGCGGGGCGCAGGTCCGGCACTTGACCCAGTGGCCATGGCCACCGAAGCCGGCGCCTCGACTGACCCCTGCTTGCCGGGTCAGCTCTGGTGCGCGGCAATGGGTCAATTCCAGTGAGCGCCAAAGGGACAGTAGTGAGTTGAGATCCATGCATGGTGGCCGACTGCGGGCATGGCTCAACGGCGCCTCCGCAGCGGCTCGATTCCCCCTGGGCGGCATGAACATCGTTCGCACTCTTCCATGGCCAGCGCGACCGCTGCGGTCGCGCGCGGCGACGCAAGGCGCCGGCCCGCTGCGTTCAGCCGCCCAGCCCCGCCACCGCCTGTCGCGCCGCCTGCACGCCCTGCTCGACGATGCGCTGCTTCCAGTCGTCGGTGTCGGTGTAGAAGGCTTCGCGCACCTGGCGTTTGATGGCCTCACGCTGCGCCGCCGGCGTTTCGGGGTGGTTCTCCAGCCACTGGTCGGCACGCAGCGCGGCGACCACTTCGTGCAGCGGCAGCGTGCCGTATTCGAGCGCGATGCCGGTGTATTCGGCCTGCGGGGCCTCCTGGTACGCGGCCATCCACATCAGGCCCGACAGCAGCGCCGACGCGGAAGATCCGTCGTAGATCGAGGTCACCTGCGGCCCCCACCAGGCGCGGGCGCGCTGCAGCGCTGCAGCTTCGTCGCGGCAGGCAAAGATGCGCTCGCCGTGGCCGCTGGGCCCCAGGCCGGTGTGCAGGTCGATCCAGCCCAGCCGGACGCAGCGCGTGGCGTGCTCCTGCAGCACGTGGCGCAGTGTCTGCTGGCTCCAGGTGGGGTTGCGGCCGCCGTAGAACAGGCCCTCGGGGTGTTCGTACTGGCCGCCGGAGACGGCGGTTTGCAGGCCGCGTTCGCCATGCTCGGCAGCGTAAGCCGCCAGGCCGGCTTCGACCTCGGGCGCCGGTGGCCAGGTGGCGGGAACCAGCAGGTGGGCGATCTCGCCGTAGCCGGCGTTGTGCGGCAAGGGCCGGCTGAAGTCGTGCCAGTTGCGGTTGAGGTCGACGTTCTCGTGGGTCGTGCGGCGACACCACGAAAAGCCCCAGGGGTTGAGCGCGTGGACAAACAGCACCGCCACGCCCGCGGCGCCGGCGGCGTCATGGAAGGAGGGATCGGACAGCAGTGCGTTCTGCACGCCCGAGCCGCAGTAGCCTTCGACGCCGTGGCAGCCGCTGCTGACGACGAGCACGGCCTGCGCGTCGGCGGCACCGTGCCGCGCCACGTCCATGGCCAGCACCTCGCCGTCGCGGCCGAGCAGCGGATGGCGGTGCGACATCACGGCCAGGCCGGCCGCATCGGCGGCGGCCAGGAACTTGTCGCGCGCCTGGGCGTAGCTCGGCGCGAAAAAACCGGCGGCAGACATCGGCGCGGCCTGCGTTTCAGGCAGCGCGCCCGGCGGGTGCCGGACGCGCGAGCCATGCCTCGGCGATGCGCACCCAGGCCGTGGCGCCGAGCGGGATGAGCTCGTCGTTGAAGTCGTAGCTGGGGTTGTGCAGCATGCACGGGCCCAGGCCGTGGCCGCCCTCGCGGTGGCTGCCGTCGCCGTTGCCGATGGCGAAATAACACCCCGGCTTGGCCTGCAGGAAGAAGGCGAAGTCCTCGGCCCCCATCGTCGGCTCGAAAGGCACCACGTTGTCGGCGCCGACCACGGTGGACAGCACCTGCCTGACGAATTCGGTCTCGGCCGGATGGTTGACGGTGGGCGGGTAGTTACGGGTGAAGCTGAACTCGCAGCTCGCTCCGAAGGCGGCGCAGGTGTGCTCGGCGACCAGCTTCATGCGTTCCTCGATGAGGTCCAGCGTCTCCACCGAGAAGGTGCGCACGGTGCCTCGCAGCTCGGCCGCATCGGGCACCACGTTGGTGGCCTCGCCGGCGTGGATCATGGTCACCGAGATCACGCCGGGGTCGATGGGCTTGCGGTTGCGCGTGATGATGGTCTGGAAGGCCATCACCATCTGCGCCGCCACCGGCACCGGGTCGATGCCCAGGTGGGGCAGGGCGGCGTGCGATCCCTTGCCGGTGATGACGATGCGGAATTCGTTGCTGCTGGCCAGCATGGCGCCCGGGTTGACGCCGATCATGCCGACCTTCATGCCCGGCCAGTTGTGGGCACCGAAGATGGCCTCCATGGGGAAGCGCTCGAAGATGCCGTCCTTGATCATCTCGCGCGCGCCGCCGCCGCCTTCTTCGGCGGGCTGGAACACGAGGTAGACGGTGCCATCGAAATTGCGGTGCCGCGACAGGTGTTTGGCCGCCGCCAGCAGCATCGCGGTGCGGCCACGACGGC
>JACZKT010000333.1 GCA_014859905.1 Rubrivivax sp. | reverse complement strand
CTGCGCGACGAGCCGGGGCTGATCATCGTCGCCAACCACCCGAGCATGCTCGATGCGGTGATGCTGGTGGCGCGGCTGCCGCGCAGCGCCTGCATCCTGAAGGCCAGCCTGATGCGCAACCCCTTGCTCGGCCCGGGGGCGCGGCTGGCGCGCTACATCCGCAACGACTCGGCGCGCGGCATGGTGCTGTGCGCCGTCGAGGACCTGCGCGACGGCGGCCAGCTGGTGCTGTTTCCCGAAGGTACGCGCACCACGCGGCGGCCGCTGAATCCCTTCCACGCCAGCTTTGCGCTCATCGCCCGGCGCGCCGCCGCGCCGATCCAGGCCGTGTTCATCGACACCGACTCGCCTTACCTGGGCAAGGGCTGGCCGCTGTGGCGGCTGCCGCCGCTGCCGATACGGTTTTCGGTGCGGCTGGGGCGGCGCTTTGCGCCGACCGACGACCACCTGGCGCTGCGCGACGAGGTCGAGGCCTACTTCGCGGCCGGCGTGCACGTACCGCAACCCGAACCATGACCGCACACCAGGCTTCGCGCACCCATCTGGTGTTGATCCCGAGCTACAACACCGGCGCCCAGGTCTACACGACGGTGGCCGCGGCGCGTGCGGTGTGGTGCCCCGTGTGGGTGGTGGTCGACGGCAGCACCGACGGCACCGCCGACGGCCTGCTGCGCCTGGCCCTCGGCGACCCCGGACTGCGCGTGTGGGTGCTGCCGCACAACAAGGGCAAGGGCGCGGCGCTGCTGCATGGCCTGGAACTGGCTGCCGCCGCGGGATTCAGCCACGCGCTGACGATGGACGCCGACGGCCAGCACCCGGCGGCACTGATCCCGGCCTTCATGCAGGCTTCCCGGCAGCGGCCCGAGGCCATGATCCTCGGCCGTCCGGTGTTCGACACCAGTGCGCCGCTGCTGCGTGTGCGCGGCCGGCGCGTGTCGAACTGGTGGACGAACCTGGAGACGCTGGGTGCCGGCGTCGCCGATTCGCTGTACGGCTTTCGTGTCTACCCGTTGGCGGCGCTGGTGGCGGTGATGAAATTCCAGCCCTGGATGCGGCGTTTCGACTTCGACACCGAGGCCGTGGTGCGGCTGGCCTGGCGCGGTGTCAAGCCGGTCAACCTGGACGCACCGGTGAAGTACCTGACGGCCGCAGAGGGCGGCGTCTCGCACTTCCGTTACGGCCGCGACAACCTGCTGCTGAGCTGGATGCACGCGCGGCTGATGGTCGAGTTCGTGTTGCGGCTGCCGCTGCTGCTGTGGCGAAGGGCCCTGCGGCGGCCGCCTTTCCAGGCTTGAGAAGACACTGACGGGACGATCGCGGCGCATGGCAATCTCGGGTTGCCGCGTCAGGAGGCGATCATCGACAGCATCGGCCGTACCGCAGTCGGGGTCTGGAAGTGCAGAAGGTTTGTTCCCGACCCTGCCAGACACTTGCGGTCACGGGATGCTCATCGTCCGGGTGGAGCGGGTCGCGAGGCGGCATGGACAGACATTGGATGGGATGGGGCCGCGCCCCGAGTCAGGCCTGCGCCACCGCTCAGGGGTGTGCCTGATGCGCTGCCCGGCTTGCGAGGTCGCGGCGGCACGGCATTTCAAGCGTGTCGATGCGCGTGACTATTGGCGCTGCGACACCTGCGAGGCGACATTCCTGGACCCGGGCCAGCGGCTCGATGCCGACGCCGAGCGGACGTACTACCGCTCGCACCACAACGACCCGGCGGACCCGTCCTACCGGCAGTTTCTGGCGCGTCTGGCGAGGCCGCTGCTCGAGCGCCTGCTGCCCGCGCAGCACGGCCTGGACTATGGTTGCGGCCCGGGGCCTGCGTTGGCGGCCATGCTCCGCGAAGCGGGTCACACGGTGGCGCTGTACGACCCGTTGTTCTTCAATGACCCCGGCGTGCTGTCCCGCCGCTACGCCTTCATCACCTGCACCGAGGTGGTCGAGCATTTCTACGAACCTGCTCAGGAGTTCAGACGGCTCGACAGCTGGCTCGAACCCGGCGGCGTGTTGGCCGTGATGACGGGCTTCCTGGCCGACGATGCGCGCTTTGCCGACTGGCACTACCGGCGCGACCCGACGCACGTGGTGTTCTACCGGGAAGCGACGTTTCATCATCTCGCCAGCCGCCACGGCTGGCGTTGCGAAATCCCGTGCCCGAACGTGGCGCTGTTGTTCAAGCCTGCGGGCAGCGCCATGCCAACCACTGCTCGATGCCGCTGAGCGTCGACGCCCTTTCGTCACTGTGTCACCGGGCCTTCGAGACGCGAAGGCTGTCGGTTCCCCGGCGCAGGCTCGGCGCCCAACGCCAGCAGGTCGCGCACACGCTCAGCGCAGGATCAACACCGGCACATCGCTCAAGCGCAGCAGTGTGCTCGTCGTGCTGCCGACGATCAGCTGCCGGATCCGCGAGTGCCCGTAGGCGCCCATCACCAGCAGCGCACCACTGTGTGCCTTGAGCAGCGGGGGCAGCACGTCTTCCGGATCGCCGGGGACGAGTTCGCTGTCCGCGGTGAACCCGGCGGCGGCCAGCAACTGCCGCGCTTCGTCGAGTTGCCGGCGTGCCAGGGCCGTCTCGACGCCGGCCATCACCAGCAGCACGGGCAGACCGGTCAACATGGGGCTGCGCGCCACGATCTGCACCGTCTTGCGCGCCGTCGCGCTGCCGTCGAACGCGATCAGGACACGCTGTGGCGCATCGAAGCGCTCGCCGGTGACGACGAGCACGGGCCGCTTGACGGAGCGGATCACGCGCTCGACGCGGTGGTCGAGATGGATCTTCGACGCCGTGGCCGCATGGTGGTGTTCACCCATCACGAACAGCCGCGCGTCGGGCTCCATCTCCAGCACCGTGTCCACCAGTTCGCCGTGGCGCAGGCGGCCGTCGACCTGGTTCAGCCCCGCTGCCGTGGCGCGCGCACGGGCCTGTACCAGCAGGCGGCGGCCCGCCTCCTGCGCCAGCTTGCCGTGCTGTTCGTCGGCGTCGCTCAGCTCCTGCAGCAGCGAGTCCTGCGCATCCAGGCCGATGGCGCCGCTGTAGTCCTTGATCGTCGCGCGCTCGGGGTGACGTTCCAGCACGTGCAGGAACTCCAGCGGCACGGCCAGGCGCGCGGCCGACCAGACCGCACAGTCGATGACGGCCGCCGTGTTGGACTGGCCGTCGATGCAGGCGTAGACCTTGTTCATGGTGTCTCCTCCGGTGGGCGGTCAGTGCATCAGCTGTTCGACGGCGCCAGGCTTGTCGTGGATCGCGAAGCGGTCCATCATCGTCGCGCTGGCTTCGTTCAGGCCCGTCACCTCGACCTCGGTGCCCTCGCGCTTGAACTTGAGCACCACCTTGTCCAGCGCGCTCACGGCCGTGATGTCCCAGAAGTGGGCCCGGCTGACGTCGATGTGCACCTTGGGCACCACTTCCTTGAAGTCGAAGGCGGCGATGAAGCTCTCGGCCGAGGCGAAGAAGACCTGGCCGACGACGCCGTAGGTGCGCACCAGGCCCTGCTCGTCGATGCTGCGGTCGATGCGCAGCACCTGGCCCACCTTGTGCGCGAAGAAGATGCCCGACAGCAGCACGCCGACGAACACGCCCTTGGCCAGGTCGTGCGTGGAGACCGTGACGATGACGGTGGCGACCATCACCAGCGACGAACTTGACGGGTGCTCACGCAGCTTGCGGATCGAGTCCCAGTTGAAGGTGCCGATGGCGACCATGATCATCACCGCCACCAGGGCCGCCATCGGGATCCGACTGACCCAGTCGCCCAGGAATACGACCATCAGCAGCAGGAACACCCCGGCGGCCAGCGCAGACAGTCGCCCGCGACCACCCGACTTCACGTTGATGACCGACTGGCCGATCATCGCGCACCCGGCCATGCCGCCGATGAAGCCGCTGGCGATGTTGGCCACGCCCTGGCCGACGCACTCGCGGTTCTTGTTGCTGGGGGTGTCGGTCAGTTCATCGACGATGGACGCCGTCATCATCGATTCCAGCAGGCCCACCACGGCCAGCGTGACCGCGTAGGGAAAGATGATCTTCAGCGTCTCCAGGTTCAGCGGCACGTCGGGCAGCAGGAAGAACGGCAGGCTGTCCGGCAACTGGCCCATGTCGCCGACGGTGCGGATGTCCAGGCCGAGGGCGATCGACACGCCGGTCAGGACGACGATGGTGATGAGCGGCGAGGGCACGGCCTTGGTGAGGTAGGGCAGGCCGTAGATGATGGCCAGGCCCGCTGCCGTCATCGCGTAGACCACCCAGCTCACGTTGGTCAACTCGGGCAACTGGGCCAGGAAGATCAGCACAGCCAGCGCGTTGACGAAGCCGGTGACCACCGACCGCGAGACGAAGCGCATCAGTGCGCCCAGCCTCAGCAGGCCGGCGACGATCTGCAGCACGCCGGTGAGCACGGTGGCGGCCAGCAGGTATTGCAGGCCGTGTTCCTTGACCAGCAGCACCATCACGAGCGCCATCGCGCCGGTGGCGGCCGAGATCATGCCCGGGCGGCCGCCGGTGAAGGCAATGACGACCGCGATGCAGAACGAAGCGTAGAGGCCGACCTTGGGGTCGACACCGGCGATGATGGAAAAGGCGATCGCTTCGGGAATCAGCGCCAGTGCCACCACCAGGCCGGCGAGCAGGTCGCCACGAACGTTCGAAAGCCAGTCCTGGCGTATCTTGTTTTTCATGCGGATGGAGTGAAGTCGCAGGCCCGGCTTGCGCTTGCGGCGCGCCAAGGCGAGCCCGCTGCGGCGTGCAAAAGAGTGAGGAAAGAGGGCAGACGGCATGCCGGCAGGCACGCCCATCGGTACGAAAACCGATGTCCGCTACGGCGGCGTGACGCCGCGGCACGGGCAGCAAAGAGGCATGCACAAGCCGTCGAAAGCGGCCGCTGTGGGCCGGCAATTCGAAGAGGGGCATCTTTGTTGCATCGCAGCATTGTAGCCGCTGGCACCTTTCGGCGGACCTCACGCCGCGGTGGCACCCGTGAGACTCAGCGCAGCAGTGCCATCACCTTGGCCGCATCGACGCGTGCCTGGATGCCGACGCAGACCTCTTCCCAAACTTGGGAGCTTGTGTCAATGTCTTGTTCCGAAAACCGGGCGTCAGCTCGTGTTGGGCGCAGGCCGACGAAGCGACGTTGCCCCGCCTTGCCCGAGTCCTGACAGCCACGTCCGATCGACCCCATGAGCACCCGATGACCGACCCAGACCTGCGCCTGCGCATGAACGCCGTCCTCGAGCGGGTGCTGCACAGCCTTGACGAGGAGCACCGCCTCGCCACGCAGAACGCGCGCCCGGTGACGCTGGACCAGACCAGTGTCGGCCGACTGTCGCGCATGGATGCGATGCAGCAGCAGGCCATGGCCCAGGCCTCGCTGCAACGACTGGCGCTGCAGCGGCGGCGCGTCGAGGCGGCACTGAACCGTGTGCGCCACGGCAGCTATGGCCGGTGCTGCGAGTGCGACAAGGAGGTCGGCGTGGAGCGCCTGTTGTCCGACCCGGCGGCGCCGTTCTGCATGGACTGCCAGGAGGAACGCGATGCGCAACGCGCCGCGGCACGCTGAGCGGGCGCGGCGCAGGGCCGCGGCGGACATCGAGATGCTGCCGCTGGCCTGGCAGGACGGCTGGCTGGACGACGCGGCCCCGCATGAGCCCACGGCCCTGCACACGATGAGGTTGCAGGCGGTTTGTGAGGCGCTGCGTACGAGCGGGGCGCGCAGCGTGGCCGACCTGGGCTGCGGCGACGGAGCGCTGGTGCGCCTGCTGCTCGCCGATGCCGCGATCTCCCGCGTCGTGGCGGTCGACAGCAGCCTGTCCGCACTGGGCCGGCTCGAGCGCACGGTCGATAGGGTGGCGCTGTCCGATGGCCGGCTGACGCTGGTGCATGGCTCGTTCACGGCGGCGCACCAGGCATTGAAAGGCGTCGAGGCCGTGGCCATGGTCGAGACCATCGAACACGTGGAGCCGGCGCGCCTGTCCGGTGTCGAGCACGAGGTCTTCGGTGGGCTGCGGCCCGGCACGGTCATCGTCACCACCCCGAACCAGGAGTTCAACGTGCTGTTCGGCATGGCGCCGGGCCGGATGCGCGAACCCGGTCATCGCTTCGAGTGGTCGCGCCAGCGCTTTCGCGCCTGGGCTGCCGGCGTGGCACTGCGCCAGGGCTACGCCTTGAAGATGTCGGGCATCGGGCCGGCAGATCCGCACCGCGGCAGCCCGACCCAGATGGCGGAGTTCACGCGCTGGGCCACCACGAGGACCTGAGCTGTCGCGGGAGCGACAACCTGCTGCTGGCAGGCGCCGGCCTTCCCATACTGTCGAAGAGGCAATGCCATGGCGTCCACACGCACCGCTTCCCGAGGATCCACGCTCATCGAGCTCCTCGTGGTGATCGCCGTCATGTCGGTCCTGATCGGGCTGCTGCTGCCCGCCGTCACCAGCGTGCGCAAAGCCGCGGCCGCGCAGGCGGCGCTCGAGTTGCGAAACAAGACCTACAGCGCTGCGGCCCTGTGCACGCCGCCGGACTGCAACTGGCTCGAGGGCAATTTCGGTGCCGTGAGCCTGATGTACCCGGAGATCCCGGCCAAGATCTTGCCGGGCGCCGCGCTCGCCTCGGGCCTGCGCCTGACTGAGACGGAGTACGGTGCCGGGGCCGCCGACCACGTTCAGCCGGCGAGCGATTCGACCCAGCGCGCGATGGCCAGCCACGTGCCGCTGTTGCCGACCGGCACGCTGAGCAACTGCACTGCCAGCGTCAAGGCGCCGCCAATCACGTACACGCGGTGCGGCCGGCCGCGCGTGCGCCAGTCGTAGACCATCGCCGCGACGATCAGCAGGTCGGCGAGCAAGCCGGGCGGCACGGCAACGAACAGCGCTGGTGGTCCCTTGGCGTCGGGCGGCGCGAAGGCGGTCATGAACAGGCGTGCCGTCGCGGCCTGGCTCAGCGGCACGATCGTCAGCAGCATCCAGCGCTTGTGCACTTCGGGGTTTCGCACGTTGACGATGGCCATCGTCAGGAAGAAAGCGAAGATGGCCAGGGCACCGAGGGAAACGATCGTGAAGCGCCGCGCCTCGTCGGCCATGCCGATGCCGCTGGCCATCTTGATCGAGTTGATCGCCGCCAGCACCACGGTGATGCCCATCGCGGTGGCCAGCGAGATGCCCAGGAAACCCCATTGGCGGTGATCCGGCGTGCGGCCGGTAGCCACGAACAGGGTCTGGGCGGCGAAAAAGAGCGTCCAGGCGAAGAACAGCGCGCCGTGGATGTGCAGGATGGGCGCACCGTGGAAAGTGCCCGTGGCCAGCTTCGACCAGTAGGTCGGCATGAAACCGCCGAACGCGATGGCCACGCCGATGAGGGCCATCCAGACGTAGAACGTGCGTGTCCCCGTCCGTACCTGATCTTGCGCGATCGCAACCATCGAGTCGCTGCTCCGGCGGCCGGCACCAAAGCCGGGCCGGGGGCGCAGTGTGCCAGAAGCAGCGCGTCCCCGGCGCTGAATCGCACGTCACCGGCAAGCGCTTGCCGCGCTCGGGCACCGGCAGGTGTCGGGATGCGGTGCGGCAATGAGGAGCAGGCCGGCATCGAGGTCCGGCCGCCGCGCCCGCTACGCCGCAACGGCCTCCACCGTGGCCGGGGCCGGGAACAGCATCGGCTCGTAG
>JACZKT010000042.1 GCA_014859905.1 Rubrivivax sp. | reverse complement strand
GGGGCTGCCACCCTGCAGCCCGCCGACCTCAGCGCCGCCTACACGCCGAGCTTCGGCCTCATGGGCCACGAGTCGCTGATCATGCAGCGCAGCGACATCGGCGCCATCAGCGACAGCATCAAGGACTGCCTGCGTTGCGGCAAGTGCAAGCCGGTGTGCGCCACCCACGTGCCGCGCGCCAACCTGCTGTACAGCCCACGCAACAAGATCCTGGCGACTTCGCTCCTGATCGAAGCCTTCCTGTACGAGGAACAGACGCGCCGCGGCATCAGCGTGCGCCACTGGGCCGACTTCGAGGACGTGGCCGACCACTGCACGGTGTGCCACAAGTGCCTGAGCCCGTGCCCGGTGAAGATCGACTTCGGAGACGTCACCATGAACATGCGCAACCTGCTGCGCAAGATGGGCAAGAAGAGCTTTCGCCCCGGCAGTGCCGTGGCGATGACCTTCCTCAACGCCACCCACCCGCAGACCATCAAGCTCATGCGCAGCGCCATGGTCGGCGTCGGCTTCAGGGCGCAGCGCTTCGTGCACGGCCTGCTCAAGCCGGCGGCACGCGCGCAGACCGCCGCGCCGCCGGCCACGCTGGGCCCGGCGCCGCTGAAGGAACAGCTCATCCACTTCATCAACAAGAAGATGCCCGGCGGCCTGCCCAAGAAGACGGCACGGGCACTGCTGGACATCGAGGACAAGGACTACGTCCCCATCATCCGCGACCCGCGGTCCACCACCGCCGACACCGAGGCCGTCTTCTACTTTCCCGGCTGCGGCAGCGAGCGCCTGTTCAGCCAGGTCGGCCTCGCCACGCAGGCCATGCTCTGGCACGCCGGCGTGCAGACCGTGCTGCCGCCGGGTTACCTGTGCTGCGGCTACCCACAGCGCGGCAGCGGCCAGTTCGACAAGGCCGAGAAGATGATCACCGACAACCGGGTGCTCTTCCACCGCGTCGCCAACACGCTGAATTACCTCGACATCAAGACCGTGGTGGTGAGCTGCGGCACCTGCTACGACCAGCTGCTGGGCTACCAGTTCGAGGACATCTTCCCCGGCTGCCGCATCGTCGACATCCACGAGTACCTGCTGGAAAAGGGCATCACCTTGCCCGCCAGCGCGGCCGGCTACCTGTACCACGACCCCTGCCACAGCCCGATGAAGCTGCAGGAGCCGCTCAAGACGGTCAAGGCGCTGATCGGCCCCAACGTGCTGGAAAGCAAGCGCTGCTGCGGCGAAAGCGGCACCCTGGGCGTGACGCGGCCCGACGTCAGCACGCAGATCAGGTTCCGCAAGGAAGAAGAACTGCGCCAGGACGAAACCGCGCTGCGCACCCTGCTCGCCGCCGCACCGGGGCTCAGCCCCGCTGCGCAGGCCAACGTCAGGATCCTCACCAGCTGCCCGAGCTGCCTGCAGGGCCTGAAACGCTACGAGGACGACCTGGCCAGCGGCCTGCTGGAGGCCGACTACATCGTGATCGAGATGGCGCGCGTGCTGCTGGGCGAGAACTGGCTGCCCGAGTACGTGGCGCGGGCCAACGCCGGGGGCATCGAACGGGTGCTGGTGTAGCCCGGCGCGGCCCTTGCGGCCCCTGGCACGACAGGGGCAGCGCCCACGTGCTGGCTGGCTTCGGTGGTGCCGGGGATACACTCATTGCCCCTGTTTTGCCTGGGTCGACCGCATGTCTGCAGATACAGCGCCATCACCGCAACCGGTCGCCTTGACCGTGCACCAGAGCTCGCACGTGCTCGAGATCGCCTTCGACGACGGCGCCAGCTTTCGCATCCCGTTCGAGCTCATGCGCGTGTACTCGCCCTCGGCCGAAGTACAAGGCCACGGCCCCGGCCAGGAAGTGCTGCAGACCGGCAAGCGCGGGGTCGGCATCGACGAGATCACCGCCGTCGGTCACTATGCCGTGCAGCCGCGATTCTCGGACGGCCACGAGAGCGGCATCTTCAGCTGGCCCTACCTCTACCACCTCGGTGCCGACGAGGCCGAGCTGTGGCTGCGCTACGAGAGGCGCCTGGCCGAAGCCGGCATGGACCGCGACGCGCCCATGACGCCGGCGGCTTCCGGCAGCGCCTGCGCCAGCCATTGACACCCCACGCACCGGCACCGGAGCAGCCCCATGGCGCAAACCCACTTCGGCTTCCAGACCGTGGACGAAACCGACAAGGCGCGCCACGTGCGCGGCGTCTTCGACAGCGTGGCGACACGCTACGACCTCATGAACGACGTGCTGTCGCTGGGCATGCACCGCGTCTGGAAGGCCTACACCGTGGCCGTGGCTGCCGTGCAGCCGGGCATGACGGTGCTCGACATCGCCGGCGGCACCGGTGACCTGGCACGCGCCTTTGCCGCCCGCGCCGGCGCCCTGGGCCAGGTGGTGCTGACCGACATCAACGAATCGATGCTGCGCGTCGGCCGCGACCGCCTGCTCGACGAAGGCCAGGTCATCGACACCGCCGCCTGCGATGCCGAACACCTGCCCTTTGCCGGCGACACCTTCGACCTCGCCAGCGTCGCCTTCGGCCTGCGCAACATGACGCACAAGGAAGCCGCGCTGGCCGAGATGTGCCGCGTGCTGCGCCCCGGCGGCCGCCTGCTGGTGCTGGAGTTCTCCAAGCCCGCAGCGCCGCTGCAAAAGCCCTACGACTGGTACTCGTTCACGCTGATGCCGTTGCTGGGCAAGCTCATCGCCAAGGACGCCGACAGCTACCGCTACCTGGCCGAGAGCATCCGCATGCACCCCGACCAGGCCACGCTCAAGGCCATTATGCAGGCCAGCGGCTTCGGCCATGTCGACGTGCACAACCTGGCTGGCGGCATCGTGGCGCTGCACGTCGGCATCAAGTGCTGAAGCCGCTGCAGCCCCTGCACGCGCGGCCGCGGGCGCCGGGCGGCACCGAAGTCGAAGCACTGCTGCGGCCGGCGCAGGTGCAGCCGCTGTCCTGACCGGGTGCACCCGGCCAGCGCGCGGCCCGCTGTGTCGCACGAAGCTCCTGCCATGAACGCTGCCTCCGGCCCCGAACAGGAACCCCGCTACGGCTGGGTCGTGGTGTGGGCGGCCTTCACCGCACTGGCGGTGATCTTCGGCGTGTCGTATTCCTTCGCCGCTTTCTTCGAGCCCTTCGCGCTGGAGTTCCAGGCCAGCCGCGCCGAGGTTTCGCTGGTGTTCGGACTGTCGGGGCTGATCTACTTCGTGCTCGGCGCCTTCGGCGGCATGCTGGCCGATCGTTTCGGGCCGCGGCTCGTCACCAGTGCCGGCATGCTGTGCATCGCTGCCGCGCTGCTGGCCGGCAGCGCCGCGACCTCGATGACGCAGCTGACCGCAGCCTACGGCCTGGGGCTCGGGGTGGGCATCGCGCTCGTCTACACGCCCGCCATCGGCTGCGTGCAGCCC
>JACZKT010000332.1 GCA_014859905.1 Rubrivivax sp. | reverse complement strand
GTATATTCGCGTCTCGTGCCCGAGGCCGGGGGCGGCTGGTGCCACCGCGCCATGCCGGCCGATGCGGCAGCCGCGGCGCACGAGTTGTTTGCGGTCCTGCGCGAGTTCGACGCCGCCGGCGTGTCGGCCATCTGGGTGGAGCAGCCGCCGCCGGGCCCCGAATGGGACGGCGTGCGAGATCGCCTTTGCCGCGCAGCGGCCGCCTGAGGCGGCGGCGTCGCAGTTGCGGATGTCGGCGCGCAGACACACGAGACCCTGCCCACCACGCCGCCCGGCACGGCACCCGCTTTCGGAGCATCGATGACCCTCACCCGTTCGGCCACCCCGCGATGGCAGCGTGCCCTGGCCAGCTTGCTGGCCACCGTGGGCCTGCTTGCCGCCTGTGGCGGCGGCACCTCGCAATACGAGCCCTTCGTGGCGCAGCGCCTGTTTGCCTTCGGCGACGAAGCCAGCACGCTGACCGCCACGCCGGTGGGCAACGGGCGCAAGTACAGCGTCAATGGCCTCGACGCCGACGGCAACGTCGACTGCCGGCTGGAGCCGATCTGGGTGCAGCACGTCGCCTCCTTGTATGGCTTCGTATTCGCCGAGTGCAACCCGGACATGGTGGCCGAGCCACAGGCACGCATGTACGCTGCACTCGCCGCCAAGGTGGCCGATGTGGCGGTGCAGGTCGAGACCGCGCAGGCCCAGTCCGGCGGCCTGCGCGACAAGGACCTGGCCACCGTGATGGCCGGTGCCAACGACATCCTCGAGATCTACGGGCTCTATCCGGCCCAGGCCGAAGCCGTGCTGCTGGCCGAGGCCCGCGCCCGCGGCGAGCGCCTGGCGCAGGTGGTCAACCGGCTCGTCGACCTGGGGGCCAAGGTCGTCGTCTCCGACCTGCCCGACATCGGACTGACGCCCTTTGCGGCGCAGGAGAAGGCGCTGTACACCGACACCGACCGTGCGGCGCTGCTGACGCGGCTGAGCACCGCCTTCAACGAGCAACTGGGCGTGAAGGTCTTGCTCGACGGGCGCTTCGTCGGTCTGGTGCAGGCCGACCTGCAGTTCCGCGCCGCCAGCCTGTTCCCGGCCAGCTTCGGCCTCGTGAACGCCACCGCGGCCGTGTGCACGGTGGCGCTGCCGGACTGCCGCAGCGACACCCTGCTCACCGACGCCGTCGCATCGCAATACCTGTGGGCCGACGCCACCCGCATTGGCAGCGGCGGCCATCTGCGGCTGGGCACACTGGCGGTCGATCGCGCGCGGCGCAACCCGTTCTGACGCCTTGCCTACGCCCCGGTGGCGGCCTGCGCCGGGCTGCGACGCGGGTCGAACCGGTCGTCGCACTTCAGGGTAAGGCCGGGCTGTCTGCGCCTGGCCGGCCCCTATAGTCTGTCGTTCCGAGGCCGCACGACCGTGCGGCCTCGACCGTCGGCAGGGGTCTGGCCATCGCCTTCGGGTCGGCCCGCCTGTCTTGTCTCGTTGCGGCCTGCCGCGTCGGCTGGCCTTGCTCGAGGAGTACGCAATGATCCGCATCCGCACAGGCCTGTTCGCCGTCGCCCTGGCGGCCCTGCTGGCCGCCTGCGGCGGCGGTGACGACGACACCACGGCCGACGCCGAGGTCAGCTCGGTCAAGGTGATGGGCGACAGCCTCGCCGATGTCGGCACCTTCGGCATCAAGTTCACGGTGCAAGGCAGCGGCTCGCAGATCTACCCGGAACGCGTCGCGCAGAGCTACGGCCTGCCTCCCGGCTGCAATTTCTTCGCCTTCACCGGCACCACGTTCGTGGCCAATCCCACTGCCGGGTGCACGAACTACGCGGTCGGCGGTGGCGTCATCAACGGTGCGGGCGGGGGCCTTGCGCCGGTCGATCCGCGCAACATCGGCGTGCAGCTGGCCACGGCCGCGTCAGCGGGCAACTATGGGGCCGGCGACCTGGTGGTGATCGACGGCGGCGGCAACGACGCCGCCAACCTGGTGGGTGCCTACCTGCGCGCGGGCCAGCCGGCGCCGGCCGGTGACGGCGGCGCGTCCTTCATGGCGCTGCTGGGGACGCAGCTGACAGCGGCCCAGGTCGGTGCGGCGGCGAGCGGTGGCGCCGCTGGACTGGCCAATGCCGGCGGCCAGTACATGACGACGCTGGCCGACACCTTCCACACCATGATCAAGACCCAGGCGCTGGACAAGGGGGCGCGGCGGGTGGTGGTGCTGAACATGCCTGGCATCACCAACACGCCGCGCTTCCAGACCGTGCTCGACAGCATCGCTGCGGCCAGTGGCGGTGGCGCGGCAGGGGCCGCCGCGCGGGCGCAGAGCGAGGCACTGTTCAAGGGCTGGGTGCAGGCCTTCAACAGCCAGCTGGCGACACGGTTCAAAGGCAACACGGCGGTGGCGGTGGTCGACGCTGCCACCTTGTTCGACGACCTGGTCGCCACGCCGGCGCAGTTCGGCCTGGGCAACGTGAAGACACCGGCCTGCCCGATCACCGGCATCGGCGGTGACGGCTTGCCGGCCTACACCTTCCCGACCTGCACCGACGCCGCGCTATCGGCGGCGCCAACTGGTGGGGAACCTATCTCTTCTCCGACGGCTTCCACCCCACGCCCTACGGCCACCAGCTGCTGGCCGAATTGATCGCGCGTGCGCTGACCACCGCCGGCTGGCGCTGAGCCCCCGCACTGGGGACCGAGAGCCTGTCGACGTGCAGGCTGGCCGGCAGCCCACGGCCGGCCCCACGTGCCTGCCGGCGGATCACGGGCATGAGTGCGCCGGCCAGGAAGCCCAGGGTGTCGTGCAGGTGCATCGCGGGTGCTTCAACGCAGGGGCGTGTCGCGCAGCGTCCACTGCACCAGCGCGTCCAGCGCCGGCCGTGCCGCACCCGCCTGCGGGTGGTTGACGATGGCCACCAGCACGAAGCGGCGGCCGCTGTTGGAAAGGACGTAACCGGCAACACCCGTCACGTCGCGCAGCGAGCCGGTCTTCAGGTGCGCGCGGCCGGCGCTGGAGCGTGAACGGCGCAGCGTGCCGTCCAGGCCCGAGATCGGCAACGACGACATCAGTTCGCTCATCACCGGGCTGTCGTAGGCCTGCAGCAGCAGCCGCGCCAGCCGCTGCGCGCTGAGGCGGGTGCTGCGCGACAGGCCCGAGCCGTTGTCGATGAACAG
>JACZKT010000331.1 GCA_014859905.1 Rubrivivax sp. | reverse complement strand
GGCCCTGTGGGGGCTGCAGCGCGCCGAAGGTGCCGCGGCCGAGGTGCGGCTGGAGTTGCCGTCGCAGCTGTCGCAAGGGTGGCCGGCCGACGGCACCGGCGCCGGCGCATGGACACCTCGTTTCATGAGCCCGTCGATCGCAGCTGCCCGCACCTATGCGGGCCCGGCCGGCACAGTGGGCGTCTACATCGCCTACTACCGGGGGCAGAGCCACGATCGCAAGCTGGTCAGCGGTGCGAATGCCCTGGTGGGGCTCAACGACCGTGACTGGGAGCAGCACGCCGGCGGCCTGCAAGAGGTGTCGGGCGGCGGGCAGACCGTCACCGTGAAGACCGCCGAGGTGATCGGCACCCAGCGCCAAGGCGCTGGGCGGCGCCCGCACCTGGTCGTGTGGCGCGTGTACTGGGTCGACGGCCGCTTCATCGCCGGCGATGCCCAGGCCAAGGTGGCCGGTGCACTGACCCGGCTCAGCGGCCGCGGCGACGAGGGTGCGGCCCTGGTGATCCATGCCGACGCCGGCACCGTGGCTGCTTCCAACGCCGCCCTGCAGGCCTTCATGCAGGCCAACCTGGCCCCGCTGAGCGCGCTGCTGCAGCAAACGCGCGATGCACGCTGACTGCAGCGGCCACGCACACCGATCCGGAAAGAAGGACGATCAGGAATGAACACCGTTGCAGTCATCGGCCTGGGCTACGTCGGCCTGCCGCTCGTCGTCGAATTCGGCAAGCACATGCGCACCATCGGCTTCGACATCGCCAGGAACAAGGTGCTGGCCTGCCAGCGCGGCACCGACCCTTCGCGCGAACTGGAAGACGAACAGATGGCGCAGGCCAGGCACGCCATCTACACCGACGACCCGGCGCTGCTGGCCGAAGCCGACATGATCATCGTCGCCGTGCCGACGCCGGTGGACCAGGCGCACATCCCCGACTTCCGCCCGCTCATCGGCTCTTCCACCAGCGTCGGCCGGCACATGAAGAAGGGCGTGACGGTGATCTACGAATCCACCGTCTACCCGGGCGCCACCGAAGACGTCTGCATCCCGGTGCTGGAGCGGGAATCGGGCCTGAAGTGGAAGGAAGACTTCTTCGTCGGCTACAGCCCCGAGCGCATCAACCCCGGCGACAAGGAACACACGCTGACCAAGATCCTGAAGATCGTCAGCGGCGACACGCCCGAGACGCTGGACAGGGTGGCCAGGCTGTACGAGAAGATCATCGTGCCCGGCGTGCACCGCGCCAGCAGCATCAAGGCTGCCGAAGCCGCCAAGGTCATCGAGAACACCCAGCGCGACCTGAACATCGCGCTGATGAACGAGCTGGCGATCATCTTCGACAAGCTGGGCATCGACACCACCGAGGTGCTGGAAGCGGCGGGCACGAAGTGGAACTTCCTCAAGTTCAAGCCCGGCCTGGTGGGTGGCCACTGCATCGGCGTGGACCCGTACTACCTCACCTACAAGGCCCAGCAGATCGGCTATCATCCCGAGATGATCCTGGCCGGCCGCCGCATCAATGATGGCATGGGGGCCTATGTCGTCTCGCAGCTCGTCAAGCAGATGCTGAGGCAGCGCATCCATGTCGAAGGCAGCCGCGTGCTCGTTATGGGGCTGGCCTTCAAGGAGAACTGTCCGGACCTGCGCAATACCCGCGTCATCGACATCGTCAGTGAGTTGCAGGATTACGGCGCCCGGGTGGACGTTCACGATCCTTGGGTCGATCCGGCGGAGGCGAAGGCCGAATACGGCATCGACACGGTCGCCTCGCCGGAGCCCGGCAGCTACGACGCCATCGTGCTGGCGGTCGGCCACCGCCAGTTCGCCGAGGCAGGCGCGGCGGCCATGCGCGCGCTCGGCAGGCAGACGCACGTTCTCTACGACCTCAAATATATCCTGCCAGCCGGAGCCAGCGACCTGAGGCTGTGAGTTCGATGTCGAGAGGCGCTTGTGCGCGAAGCCGCGGCCCCGCTCCGGCCGGCGGCCAG
>JACZKT010000330.1 GCA_014859905.1 Rubrivivax sp. | reverse complement strand
ACCAAAGCCTCCCGGGCGCTCCTCACGCGGGCGGGCTTCATTGACGACGATGGCGCGGCCCTCCAGGGCCTGGCCGTTCATGCCGTTGACGGCGGCTTGCGCCTCGGCGTCGGAGCCCATCTCCACGAAGCCGAAGCCCTTGGAGCGGCCGGTCTCACGGTCCATCATGACTTTGGCCGACGTGACGGTGCCGAATTGGCCGAATGCCTGTTGCAGCGAGTCGTCGCGCACCGAATAGGCCAGATTACCTACGTACAGTTTGTTTCCCACGGGGAGCCCTTAAAAGATCGACAAAAACCATGTGGAGCTCAACCCTGCATGAACCACTCAGGCGGAAGGTGCGGCTGCCAGACACAGACTCCGTATTATGGAGTCGGCAAAGCTTTGCCCGTAAAGCGCCCTGCCGTCAAGTGTTGTTTTGGCGCCCCCGTGAAAACCCTTGGTCCTCGGCGATGGGCGGCGGCGGCCCGAGGCTGGGCCGGTGCCGCCGGGATGCAGGGCCTACCATCCCGCCATGGACCTGCTCAAGCCGCTGGTGGCGCTGTTGGCCATCGTCAACCCGATCGGCGTCGTTCCATTCTTCATTCACTTCACGCAGACCTTCAGTCCCGAGGAGCGACGGCGCACGATACGCATCAGCGCCTTCACCGCCTTCCTGGTGATCGCCGTCAGCGCCGTGGCGGGGCTCAAGGTGATCGAGTTCTTCGGCATCTCGCTGGCCTCGTTCCAGGTCGGCGGCGGCACGCTGCTCCTGATCAGCTCGCTGGCCATGCTCAACGCGCAGCCGGCCGAGACCAAGCCCACCGACGTGAGCGAGGGCAACGAGAAGGTCGACGCCGGCGCCAGCATTGCGGTGGTGCCCTTGACGATACCGCTGCTCACCGGCCCGGCCACCATCTCGACGATCGTGATCTACGCCGAGAAGACGCGCCACCTCTGGGAACACGCCGTGCTGGTGGGCTACGGCGTGGTCATCGGCCTGGTGACGTTCGCCGCCTTCACGGCCGCGGGCCGCATCGCCAAGGTGCTGGGCCGCACCGGCATCAATGTCATGACGCGGCTGATGGGGCTGATCCTGGCGGCGATGGCGGTCGAACTGCTCGCCGACGGGCTGACGAAGCTGTTCCCGGTGCTGGGCAGCCACCTTGCCAGGTGATCCGGTGAACCCCGGCACACCCACCTACGACCACATCGTCGTCGGCGCCGGCACCGCCGGCTGCCTGCTGGCCAACCGCCTGTCGGCGGACCCGCACCGCCGCGTGCTGCTGGTCGAAGCCGGCGGGCGCGACAACTACCACTGGATCCACATCCCGGTGGGCTACCTGTACTGCATCGGCAACCCGCGTACCGACTGGCTGTACTTCACCGAGGAAGACGCCGGCCTCAACGGCCGCAAGCTGCGCTACCCGCGCGGCCGCGTGCTCGGCGGCTGCTCCAGCATCAACGGCATGATCTACATG
Organism: Rubrivivax sp.; assembly: GCA_014859905.1. GTDB lineage: Bacteria > Pseudomonadota > Gammaproteobacteria > Burkholderiales > Burkholderiaceae_C > Rubrivivax. The sequence goes on along the minus strand of JACZKT010000330.1, from coordinate 455 downwards.
CGCGGCCAGGCGCGCGATTACGACCACTGGGCCGCGCTCACCGGCGACCCGGCCTGGCGCTGGGACGCCTGCCTGCCCTACTTCAAGCGCCACGAAGACCACTGGCGCGGCGCCGACGCATGGCACGGTGCCGGCCACGAATGGCGCGTCGAGCGCCAGCGCCTGAGCTGGGAAATCCTCGACGCCTTCGGTGCCGCGGCGCGCGAGGCCGGCATTCCCGCCAGCGACGACTTCAACCGCGGCGACAACGAAGGCGTGGGCTACTTCGAGGTCAACCAGAAGCGCGGCGTGCGCTGGAACACGAGCAAGGCCTTCCTGCGCCCGGCGGCAGGCCGCGCCAACCTCGAGGTCGTCACCGACAGCCTGGTGACGCGCGTGCTGCTGGCAGGCTCGCCGCCGCGTGCCGTGGGCGTCGAACTGCGGCCGGCCGCGGGCGGGGCGCCGCGGCAGGTGCG
>JACZKT010000041.1 GCA_014859905.1 Rubrivivax sp. | reverse complement strand
GCTTGGACAGGTCGTCGTAGATGATCAGCGCGTCCTGGCCGCGGTCGCGGAAGTACTCGCCCATCGTGCAGCCCGAGTAGGCCGACACGTACTGCATCGCCGCCGACTCGCTGGCCGAGGCGGCGACGACGATGGTGTAGTCCATCGCGCCATGGGCTTCGAGCGCGCGCACGACGTTCTTGATCGACGACGCCTTCTGGCCGATGGCGACGTAGACGCAGGTCATGTCCTGACCCTTCTGGTTGATGATCGTGTCGATCGCCACCGCGGTCTTGCCGGTCTGGCGGTCGCCGATGATCAGTTCGCGCTGGCCGCGGCCGATCGGTACCATCGAGTCGATCGACTTCAGCCCCGTCTGCACCGGCTGGCTCACGCTCTGGCGCGCGATCACGCCCGGTGCGACCTTCTCGATGACGTCGGTCATCTTGGCGTTGATCGGGCCCTTGCCGTCGATCGGCTGACCGAGCGCGTTGACGACGCGGCCGATCAGTTCGGGACCCACCGGCACTTCGAGGATGCGGCCCGTGCACTTGACGGTGTCGCCTTCGGAGATGTGTTCGTACTCGCCCAGGATGACGGCGCCGACCGAGTCGCGCTCGAGGTTGAGCGCCAGGCCGTAGGTCGCCTGGCCGCTGGCGGTGGGCGGGAACTCGAGCATTTCGCCGGCCATCGCGTCGGACAGGCCGTGCACGCGCACGATGCCGTCGGTGACGGACACCACGGTGCCCTGGTTCTTGATGTCGGCCGAAGCACCCAGGCCCTCGATACGGCTCTTGATGAGTTCGGAAATTTCTGCGGGGTTCAGGTTCATGGTGTTCTCCGGTGGGCCTGTGGGCGGCGGTGCGCCTGCGCGGCCGTTAAGCCGCGGTCAGCGCAGCCTTCATCTGTTCCAGGCGGGCCTTGACCGAGGTGTCCAGCACCTCGTCGCCGACGACGACGCGCACGCCGCCGATCAGTTCAGGCGTGATCTCGACATGGGCGTTGAGCTTGCGGTCGAAGCGCTTTTCCAGCGCCGCGACGACGCCGCCGAGCTGCGTTTCGTCGATCGCGAAAGCGCTCTGAATGGTGGCGTCGGACACGCCGGTGCTGGTGTTGACCAGGGCCTGGAACTGCGCCGCGATCTCGGGCAGGGCCGCCAGGCGGCCGTTGTCGACCACCGTGCGCAGCAGGTTGGCGACCTTGACGTCGAACGTGATGCCCTGGCTCATCGCGATGCCGGCGATCATGTCGAAGACCTGGATCGGCACGACCCGGGGGCTGTCGGCGAATTGCCGCATTTCCGGCCCCGCCGTCAGCGCCACCAGCGTGGCCAGTTGCGCGCTCAGCGCCTTTGCATCGGCCCCGGCCGCGGCCTTGAACATGGCCTCGGCGTAGGGGCGGGCGATGGTTGCCAGCTCGGCCATGTCAGAGCTCTGCTTTCAGGCGGCCCAGCAGTTCGGCGTGCACGGAAGCGTCGACCTCCTTGCGCAGGATCTGCTCGGCGCCCTTGACGGCCAGGCCGGCGACCTGCTCGCGCAGCGCCTCGCGGGCCTTCACCGATTCCTGCTCGGCCTCGGCGCGTGCCGCGGCGATGATCTTGGCCGCCTCTTCGCTGGCCCGACCCTTGGCTTCCTCGACCATCTGCTGCGCCAGCCGCTCGGCGTCGGCCAGCCGCTTGGCGGCGTCGGTGCGGGCGGCGGAAAGCTGCTGCTCGACACGCTGGTTGGCGGCGGCCAGGTCGGCCTTGGCCCTGTCGGCGGCGGAAAGGCCGTCGGCAATCTTGCTGGCGCGTTCGTCCAGGGCCCTGGCGATGGGCGGCCAGACGAACTTCATCGTGAACCCGACCAGGATCAGGAACACGATCATCTGGATGATCAGTGTCGCGTTGATGCTCACTTGGGCTTTCCTCGAATTCGCTGCGGGGGCGGCCCCTGAGGACCGCTGCTCGACACGGCAGGGCCTTGCGGGCCCCGCCGTGAGCCGGGCTTACTTCGGCAGGTTGGCGATCTGCGCGAGGAAGGGGTTGGCGGTGGCGAACCACAGCGCGATACCGGTGCCGATGATGAACGCGGCGTCGATCAGGCCGGCCAGCAGGAACATCTTGGTCTGCAGTTCGCCCATCAGTTCAGGCTGGCGGGCGGCGGACTCGAGGTACTTGCTACCCATGATGCCGATGCCGATACAGGCACCGACGGCGCCCAGACCGATGATCAGGCCGGCGGCGAGGGCAACAAAGCTGATGACTTCCATTTTTGGCTCCTGGTGTGGAAGGTGGGTGAGAAAGGGGAAAACGAAAGAAGAGAAAGAGCAGCAAACGTGCGTTCGCTCAGTGCGCGTCGTGCGCCTGACCGACGTAGATCAGCGTCAGCATCATGAAGATGAAGGCCTGCAGCGTGATGATCAGGATGTGGAAGATGGCCCACGCCGTGCCGGCAATGATGTGGCCGATGGCCAGCGCGACGCCGGTGGCCGTGAAGGCCCAGGCGCCGCCCATCAGCGCGATCAGCATGAAGATCAGTTCGCCGGCGTACATGTTGCCGAACAGCCGCATGCCGTGCGAGACGGTCTTGGCCACGAACTCGATGATCTGGATCGCGAAGTTCGCCGGGTACAGGAACCACTTGTTGCCGAACGGCGCCGTGAACAGCTCGTGCACCCAGCCGCCGGCGCCCTTGATCTTGACGTTGTAGTACAGGCAGATCAGCAGCACGCTGACGCTCAGGCCCATGGTGATGGACAGGTCGGCGGTGGGCACCACACGCATGTAGTCCTTGGCGCCGAGCGCCGGGCCGGCGCTGTGCCAGAAGGCGGGGATCAGGTCGACCGGCAGCAGGTCCATGGCGTTCATCAGGAAGATCCAGATGAAGACCGTGAGCGCCAGCGGGGCCACGAACTTGCGGCTCTGCGCGTTGTGCACGATGCCCTTGGCCTGCGCGTCGACCATCTCGACGAGGATCTCCACCGCCGCCTGGAAGCGCCCCGGCACGCCCGAGGTGGCCTTGCGCGCGGCCAGCCACAACACCCAGCAGGTCAGCATGCCCAGCGTGACGGCGAAGAACAGCGAATCGAAGTTGACGACCGAGAAGTCGACGACGCCGGTCTGCTTTTGGTTCTGCAGATGCTGCAGGTGATGGACGATGTACTCGCCGGCAGTCGGCGCGTTCGCTTCGTGACCCTGGGCTGCCATGTCTTCCCGTCCCGTTTGCTATCTCTTTGCCGACCCGCGCCACAGCAGCGCCAGCCAGTACACCTTCATGCACAACACCAGGCCGACCAGCAGCGCCGGCCAGCTCAAGGGCTGCACGAACCTCGGAGCCAGCATCAGCATGGCCACCGAAACCGCGATTTTGACCATCTCCCACAACATGAAGCTGACGGCGCTGGCGCCGGGCGACATGCTGCTGAGGCGGCTGGTCATGCCGCGCGCCATCAAGGCTCCCGGCACCACCACCGTGGCGGCGCCGTAGAGCGCCGACCATCCCACTTCCTGCCTGCCGGTGAGCAGTGCGGCCAACACGGCCACCGCCACACCCACCGCTCCCTGCACCGTGATCACCCGCCACGGCGACAGTGGTGGGTCCGCAGCCCGCAAGGCCTGCGCCTGCTCTCGTGTCAGTGGCTTGAAAGCCGCTGCCCGGCCCCCCCGGGAAGCCTCTTCTTGTTCGTCATCCCAGCGGTCGCTCCGGGTGGGCCGTTCGATCGCCATCATGGGTGAGCTCAGCAAAGCCCTGGAATTATACGAAGAAGCCCGCAGCTCCCGATGACCAAGCGTGCCGATCGGTCTTGTCGGTCACCGCGCAGCCGCGGCAGGCGAGCGGCGGCGCGGGCGCGGCAGACCCTGGGCGTGCCCGACGACGCCTCCTTCCTCATGGCCATCGGGGAAACGCGCACGCTGCCCAGGCGCGGCGACGCACAATGAGCCCCGGCGCGGAACCTGCGCCCCCAAACCCCTTCCAACGCGCGGCATGAACCACTTCAAACTGCTCCTGGCGGCCTCGCTCGTCGCCCCCCTGCTGGCTGCGGCGGCGCCAGGCGCGGTGGTCACCACGCCGCAGGTGCGCGCCGAACTGGTGGCGCATGCGCCGCAAGGCGTGGTCGCCGGTCAGCCGTTGTGGCTGGGGCTGAAGATCGAACATCAGCCGCACTGGCACACCTACTGGAAGAACCCGGGCGATTCCGGCCTGCCGACGACGCTGGAGTGGACGCTGCCCGCGGGCGTTTCTGCAGGCGACATCGAATGGCCGACGCCGGGCAAGCTGCCGATCGGGCCGTTGATGAACTACGGCTACGAAGGCACGCTGCTGCTGCCGGTGGCCGTGACCGTGCCGCCGGACTTCAAGGCTGACAAGCTCAGCGTCAAGCTGAACGCCGCCTGGCTTGTGTGCAAGGACATCTGCATCCCCGAAGAGGGCGAGTTCGCGCTCGAGTTGCCGGCGCAGGCCGCCACCGCCGGCCACGGCGCGCTGTTTGCCGCCGCGCGCGCGGCGGCAAACA
>JACZKT010000329.1 GCA_014859905.1 Rubrivivax sp. | reverse complement strand
GCCGCACAACTGGCGGCCGCCCGGCAATGCCGCCATAGCGGATTCGCCGCCTGTCCCCGTGGTCGCGTAGCGCGGACCTCAGCACACTGTATTCGGCCACGCAAGGCTGTCGTTCGCGGAACGCTTACAGCCAGCCGGTGTCCGCTGGTGGTGCAGGCGCACCAAGAGGAAGCCTTGGCTGTTCGCGCCGCCGCGAAAGTGCACCCGCCTGACGTTCACCCCATGCCCATGTTGCCCATACAGAGTTGGCGCCACAATTCAGGCCCACCTGCTGCCAGCGGGGAAGGATGTCTCATGCGCTTGTCTCTGCACCTCATCGCCGTCGCCACGTCGGCGTCCATCACTCTCGCCGGGTGCGGCAAGAAGGAGGAAGCGCCGGCAGCTGCGGCCAAGGAATCAACACAAGCGAGCAATCTGGAAATCGATTGCTCCTTTGCCCCGAGCCAAAGCAAAGTCTTCGCCGGCCTCGCCGCAGCAGGTGGTGGCGCGTCAGTGGCTACCGCAGCAATCGCTCAAACCCTTGGCCTCGCTGCACTCCCACACAGCAGTGGCGCGCTCATCCTGTCAGGCGCAGGAGGCTACATAGCCGGGACTCTAGGTACTGCCTTTGTACTTCCAACAGTCATTTCTGTCGGAGCAGGTGCAGGTAGCCTTGCAGTCGCTGTCGAACTCATCTGTTTCCCTCGAAATCACCCAGAATCTGCAGCAAGGCTTAACGCTGTCGCCTCCGAGTTCGTAGCTCGAACAAGGAGTCTACCGACCCGTGCGGCCACAGCGACCGCGCCCGTGTTCACGAAGGTGATGGTTGGCGCCGTCAAGACCGGAAGTGACGCGCTTGACTTCGCAAACCGCAAGAGTATTGAGATTACAGAGGCTATTCGAGCCGCAGCAAGCTGAGCAGGGTGACGCCTAACCCGACGTTCAACCAGTCGCAATGCGGCCGGTTAGCTCAAACGTTGGGACGCATTTAGAGGGTACTGATGAACGCTTACCTCATCATAGGCAATTCAAACACCCGCAAGGCCTCGCTCGTTCGTAGCTTGACGGGGTGCTTCAATCGAAGCGTACGCGATATCCTGATTCAAGGTGAGAAAACGCCGGTACGGTTTTACGCTCGTGTTGGCGCTCTGCAAGAAACGAGGACAACAGTCGAAAACTTCGTCGCGGAAGTGGCCAGGGTGCGCTGTCAAGCCGTAATCTGCTGCCTCTCGCCTTCTATGCTTCAGAAAGGCGGAGATGACAGTACAGATGCACAAGCGTATGTCGCAGGCTTCAAAGCGGCCGGCTGGCACATCAAAGCAGTCGCCGTACTTGGGCAGAACGGAGGCGGCGTTCGAGCCTCAAACCTGCGTCAGTATCCGCAGGCACCTACCGCGCCAATCAATGTCACCGCACGTGAGGTCCGTGCACAGTTCGGTTGGGCGTAATGAGCTTAACCCGTTGCGGGAGACTCCGGGTCTAGCTCGGCGTTACTTGGCACAATGAACAAGGTTACGGCTGGGCGGTTGCGGTGGTGGCCGTGGGCCGGTCTGGGCATGGTTCGTCGACTCAACAAGTGCCAGGCGGGTGCCTTCCCGCGCAGGGTCACGGTCAAGCTCGTTGGTCAGCGCGGAAGCGACCAAATTGCCTGCGGGCAGAACGGCACCAATTCGTAAAGATGTTGAGTCCTTCAAGTAATGCCAGTCTTGCTCGAACGGTGGGCGCCACGTCGGCGCGTCGCTGCCATTCGGGCCACTGCCGCTGCCGATTGCCCAGAAGCAAACAAGGGTTCCTTCTATCACCGCGTCTCGGCAGCATCTGCTTGAATCCCTTCAATTCTGAGAGAAGGACAAGAAGATGTTGAATATCTACTTTAACTATCCGAACGGTCATGTCATGGTGCACTGTAAGCAAGTCTGCGCGGCCGTGCGTCAACAACGAAAGGCCGGTCAACGCGTGGTTCGCATTGACGGAGCAAACCTGTCAAGTGAGCTTCAACGCTTCAAGCTCAGAGAGTACAGGTTTGCATCCACCGCAGCCCAGAACGACCTTTGGCTTCAAATCGACCTGTCCGACATGGAGCTAGAGCTAGCTGTTGTCAAGCACGTGCATCGGCAGCTCTCCAAGAACTACAAACCCTTCTCCCGAGCGTCAGTTGAGACGCACTGTTAGTCACGAGGTTTTGCGATTCCACGTCCTCGGCGAGGGGCGCCTGAATCCTTACTCGAGCAGAGCACCCACAGATGACGTCCTACAGCAGCCCGCTACTCTCGTTTCCGAGCGGCCGGCTGTTGGCACCTTTTTGGGCTGAATGTTAGGCTGCACAAATACTCACCGAAGCCAGCATTCCGATGAACGAACTCCTGCCAAGTGGGGCACTGCTCGCCGCGTTTCTCGTGGCTACGTTTGTCCTTGCCGTCACCCCTGGTCCCGGGGTGGTCTACATCGTCACACGGACTGTCGCGCAAGGCCGAGGCGCTGGCTTGGCTTCTGTTGCTGGTGTCGCCCTCGGCAACCTTGGCAATGCAGTCGGCGCTTCTATTGGTCTGGCAGCACTGTTTGCAATGTCTTCCACGGCATTCACCGTCGTGAAGTTCGCTGGCGCCGGGTACCTCCTGTATCTCGGCATACAAGCACTTCGGCAACATCAACTCGGACCGTCCGACGCTACCTTCCCAGCTGCCGGCCGCAGGCGCATTCTCCGCGACGGGTTTGTCGTCGCGTTACTCAATCCGAAGACAACCATCTTCTTTGCGGCCTTCCTTCCGCAGTTCATCGAAGCATCTGGGTCTGCGGCTTGGCAGAGCCTCGCGCTGAGTACGCTGTTCGTGTCTATAGCGGCCACAACCGACACCGCATACGTTCTGTTCGCAGTGGCGTTGGCCCCAATGCTGCGAGCAGCCAATGTCGCGGCTTCGTGCGGGCGCTATGCGTCAGCAGCCGTCTATATCGGGCTTGGCCTCTGCGCAGCGCTTTCGGACGCGCGCCGTTCCGAGGTGCTGCCGCAATGACGCCTCACCCGTCAAGCCGAGCGGCAAGAACTGGACGCGCTACATGGCGCAGCTACTCTCCATTCACTGCGACCGGCTGTTCGTGCCGACTAGGTTCGAGCGATTGACAGCTTGGCCAGAACGCGCTCCACTCCGCGCTCAACTGGGGGGGCAAGGATGAGTCAGCTCAAAGTCTGCACCTACAACATCGAGTGGATGCTGTCCCTCTTCGGCGCACAAAGGGACGTCGACTGGCTGGCTGACCCGAAGATACCGGACACGTTTCCTGGCGCCAAGCGCGGCGATATCAGGTTCAAGCCCATCGCCGACGTCCATGGGCTGTGTACTCGAATCGCCAAGGGCATCGAGTCGGTTGACCCGGACGTGCTGTTTGTGCAAGAGGGGCCGCCCATACCGCAGCAGATGTCGCTGTTCGTCAAGATGTTCTTGAACGATGAGTACGCCGTTCATCGGTCGAACAGAGCGGACCAGTCGGTTTACGCGCTCGTGCGCCGTAGCCTACAAGACGACATCACACCGTGGGTGCCTGACAACTCAACGCCGCAGGTGCTGTGGCGAGGCATCCCGTACTACCCCTGGGGCACCATCGCCGAGTCCGCGCGCAAGTCTCACAACCTCGCGCGGCATCCGCTCTTTGTTCGCTGCAAGCTTGCCAGCGGACAAGACTTGATTCTTGGCGGCGTTCACACGAAGTCGAAGTTCTCGAAGCTCAAGACCAAGAAGCAGTGGGACGACCGTGAGGCCAAGCCTGCGCCAGTGCTTGACGCTCTCAGCAGTCGCCAGAAGCTTTCTGCAGAGGTCCACTGCCTGCGAGATGTGCTCACGCGTATCGTCGCAGTGGGGCCGTCTCAAGCGAGCGTGGTGGTTGTTGGCGACTTCAACGACGGGCCGTTTTTTGACCTCATGGAACGGGAGTTCCTCATCCGAAACATCCTGGATGAGTTGGTTGGCACTTTCCTTGACCCCAACACGTACTTCAAGCATGCGATGGAGCCTGAGATACTGGCCTCCGCGGCCACGACACGCTTTTCCGACCCCCTTGAGGGCGGGGCCCTGGTTGAGGAGCTCATCGACCACATTCTTGTCTCTCCCGCGATTTGGAGCGGCATCGGCGCATATGGATTGAAGGCAAAGAGCTGCCAGGTCGAGGAGGCCGCTTGGCAGCTTGGCGTCGTCGGAAACCCCGAAGGTTCTCGAGAGAACAGACCAAGCGACCACAAACCCGTGTCCATGGTTCTGGAGTGGTGAGCTGCAGTACGGCGTACCCGAGTGGCTGCCGGAGTCGAAAGAGGGCGTTGAGCATGTTGACGCCGCCACCGGCGGGCTAGCGGCCCGGGAGCAGAATGGAGGAGTGCCTGTGAGACGGTTGAATTGCCTGACGCTGTTTCTGGAATCGGGGAAGCGGTTCAGGTTGGCCTCTGGCGAGACTTTCGACCAGTTGCGTCAGCCGCAGGAGGATTCGAATTCTTCAACGGCGCCGGCAGTCAGCCACAGTGGGAAGCGCTCTTCAACAACGCTGGGGGCTCTGTCTGAGTCGCGTAAGAAGAGAGGCACTGGAAGCAGGTGAGTCCGCCCTGCCTGGCGCGGCGCTCGTAACCGGTAGGCTCTCCTGGCCTCGTACAGGCCTGGAATCTGCGGGGACTACGATGTCGGTTTGACCGACCAGCTGACCAGAATTCCATGCACATCGTGACCATCCGCAGAAATGGCGTCATCGAGGGTTACCAGCTTCGCGCGGACGGTTGCGGTCCGGGCGCTACGAGGTTCTTCGCGTCGAAAAAGCACGGCGGTGCGGAGGAGGCGCGCAAGGCGGCACAGGCCATGGCCGCAAAGCTGAAGCTTCCGGAAACTGCCCCGCGCGGGGGGAGCCCGGAAGGTCGGGTAACCCGACTGAGCCGAACCGGAGCAGCGGGAATTCGCTTCGTTTGGACGCAGGGGTCTACTGATTCTGCAAGCCTTGCGGTAGTTGCCACATGGACAGACAAGGACGGGCGCCCGCACAGCACATCCTACTCCGTTGAGCGCAACGGCTTGGGCGGCGCGCTCGACAAGGCGCTTGCCGCCCGCACGTCATGTGGAGCTCCGGCACCAAGTAGGCGTGCCCTGCTGGTGAAGCTTCGCGCGGAGTTTGAGACAGCCGCAACAGGCGCTTCCTACTGACCGTCCTCACCTACTTCACGGTCTCGCCAAGATAGGCTTCCTGCTGCCATCCCGTCATTGGGCTGGGCATGGACCCGGCGTGGTTTGTGAACCCGGCCTACGGCTTCAGCCGCTCAAGTCCAGCAGTGCGCCCATCATCTGGTCGTTGGTCTTGAATACCGCCAGATTCGCCAGGAACTGGTTCTTGGCCACGAGCTGGCCGACGAAGTCAGTCAGGAGGGCGTTGCCCTCCTGTGCCGCACGGGACACCGACGTCGTGACCCCGCCGCCAACTGTCGTGACTTGTGTCACCTGTTCGCGCCGAAAGCCCGCAGTCGCCAGATTGGCGATGTTGTGGGCCGATGCGTTCAGGGCGCTTTGGGCGGCATTCATGCCGCTCAGGCTGATGGCTGAAAGTGCAGACACTAGACGGATTCGATTCGAGGCAGGTGTGCGTGATTCTGCGACGCTGGAACCTGCCGCGGGTCAGCCCGCGACAGCGTAGCGGTCCAAAACGCCGAGTCCTTCACATCAGGCTCGCATGGGCTCAACCGTTACTGTTTGAGCACGTGTCCCACTGACTTACTTCAACCCAGGCACGCGGCGAGGCGCTTGTCAACGGCAAGCCCTACCGCGCCCGCAACACCAACCGACTCGTTGGCAGTCCCGGCTGGGACATCTTGTTGTCAAAGACCGGATTCACCAACGAAGCAGGCCGGTGCCTGGTCATGCGGTTGCGAGCTGCTGGCAAGACAGTGCACGAAAACTGTTGCTTGAGCGGTCAGGCTGGTGAATGTCTTGCGGCGGCCGACGCTGCGGTAGCGCTGGTTGCCCCTCGCCGTGCGCCCCCAGCGGGCGAACTCGACATGCCCGCAGTGCGGACAAGCATGCGCGGAACTGCCGAACATCGCTCCTCAAGCCGGCCGGCGCGTTGCGTTCTTGCGTTCGTACATCGACATGTCGCTGCGCCGCAGTAGCGTCTCGAGCGAGTCGCCCGGCAGGGACTGAGCGAGGCCGATGCTGACGCTGACCGCCAGTCCAGGCGACATCTGTTCCCAGTCATGGCGGGAGATGGCGGCGCGCAGCCGCTCGCAAGCTTCCCACGCTGAATGGGTATCGGTGTCCCTGAACAAGATGACGAACTCGTCTCCGGCCAAGCGCGCCGCGAGGTCCTCCGCGCGGACATGCTCGGTCAGCAGCGCGGCGACGACCTGCAGGACCTTGTCGCCAACAACATGCGAATGTATGTCGTTGACCTGCTTGAAGTGGTCGACGTCGAGCATCGCGACGCACAGCGCCGTGCCCGAGTCGTGGCAGTGGCTCAGGCCCACCCCGGCAGCCGACTCGAAGCACCGTCTGTTCGCGATTCCGGTCAGAGGGTCTTCCATCGAGAGCTTCTCGAAGTGTGCGGTCGACACCTGAAGGGCGCGCCGTGACTGCTCGCTTCGGCGCATGTCGAGTTGCCATGCGACGACCTCGTGTCGGGTGGACAGGCTCTCGTTGTGAATCCGGCGTTCCCTCGCAGCCATGGCCTTGAGCTCTCCAAGGGCCTCCGTGTGCTTCCCCTGCAGCTCGAAGACCCGACAGGCAAGCAGATGGCCGAGCAGCGCCGCCTGTTCACGCTCCAGGTGGCCGCCGAGGTGGACCATGCGACGGGCCTGCTGCTCTGCCAGAGGCAAGTCCCGCTCGACTTGCGCCAGCTCGCAGCGCACAAGCGCCTCGAACGTGTCCATCCATGGCGCATCGCCCGTCCGGTCGAGCCACGCACGGGCCGATTCCAGCGCGCTTCTGGCGAGCCGGACGTCGTCGCACCAGCAGTGGAACAAGCCCGACACGAGGTTCATAAAGACCTGTATCTGCGTCTGGTCGGGCTGCGCGAGTGCGACCATGTCGTGTTTGGCCACGAACCTCACGAGTCGCTCGCGCAGTCCCTGGACCTGCTCGAGAGTCGGCATGTGCCCGGTCTCATGGCGCAGGGTCACTACGCGGAAGGCCTCGCAGGCGCCCTGCATTACCAACGCGACGAGTTCGTCGAGTTCGGAACCACACTCCCTGGCCAAGACCTCGGCTCGCATGAGTGCTTCCCTGGCCGCTTCAAAGTTCCCGCAATGTGCGAGCGTGTGCCCCAGCTGGGCCTGGGCCAACACTACGGCGTGCGGGTCCTCCGTCCGCTTGGACAGTTCCAGGGCTAGGAGCGCGGCCTCGACAGCCGTCTCGTCCCGGCCAAGCACGCTCGATGACCGGGCCACTGTCGTTAGCGCAGCAGCTTCCCCCGTCAGATTGCCGAGCGCCTGGAACAACTGTGCGGCACGTGTACTCAGTGCCTGGGCGGAGCGGTGCCTGCAGAGGAGTTCTTCGTACTGCGCGATGCATGCAAGTGCGCGGGCTTGCAGGGAGAGGTCGCCGGCCTCCTCAGCCGCCTCGAGGACGGGCTGAGCCATCGACTTGCCCAGCTCGGGGCGTTCTTGGCGAGTCGCCAATGCCAGTTGCGCTTCCAGCGTCGTCGTCAGATTGGGTCTCCCCAAGTTGGTTGTCATAGCTGCGGCGCCCCCGCAAGCTACGACCGCTGGGATTCGTTGGCGCCTCCCGCGTGCCCTGCTTGTGTTCAGGGTCACCCTGCGCGGCCGATTCTGCGCTACTGCAGGCGTAGGAGACGAGCTGTCGCGACGCGCCACGCCGAGGAGAGCGAGCGGCGAGAACAAGTTCACATGGCCAGTCCCGGTCATCGTCATCGACCGCTATCCAAGCTTTCGGCTTGCGCTTGCCGACGTCGTTTGGCACTTGCTGGTCCTTCGGGAGCGCCAGGAAGCTCTCCGCCACTGGCTAGCGCCCACGCTTGACCAATCAGCGCATGATGCTTGTACACGCAGGCTCGCTGTCCGCGTCTAGCGACACGAAGGAGTCGGCGCCCTCAGCGACCGGGAGGGAGCTGTACAGGCGCGGGCTCTTCGGGAGCTCAAACGTCTCGTAAGCCATCCAGACGTGGGCCCGGCTCGGTCGGGCCCAGGGACTCAGCCCGTCCGGCGTATGCACCAAGACAGAGGACTCGCGCCTCCAAGGCAGGTCGTACCTCTGGTACCGCCGCGTAGTGGCAGCGCCGGCTGCGGTCACCCTTAAGTCCTCGTGGAGACTGTCGAAGAGACAGGACAGTCCATGATGAGGAGAACACTGCATGCCCGCAACGAAGGCCACGGCTGTCAAGAAGACGACAGCCAAGAAAGCTGTGCCAGCCAAGAGCAATTCCGCTGCCAAGCAGACCATCGAAAAGCCGTTAGGGCCGGTTTACATCGACCCGAAGATTGATGCTCTGGTCAAACGATTTGAGATGGCCGTGAAGGCGATGGGCGTTGAAGCCGGGAAGGCAGTCAGGTCCTACCACGCAGGAGCGCCAGCGCCAAAGCGCACAGGCCTCGGCGCAGACTTCTACGACCGTACCTATCCGGTATTGCGCCTGTCTCAGTACGCCAAGTTGCATTGGGAACTGATGAGGTTCTTGGCGCATCACAAAGTCGAGCCAAACAAGCGCAATGAGAAACTCATCATCTCCCGGCGCGAGCAGCTGCTTGACCACCTCGACAGATGGGATGTGCAGCCTCTTTGGGATGCCTACGAGACTGCTCCGAATCAAGCCACAAGACGCAAAGCGTACAGCGAGTACTACAAGGCTACGGGGGAGCAACGCAGGCTGCGCCTCGGGATGAGCACGACTGCGTTCACGAAGCTCCGGAGGGAAGAGCAAGCTCGACACGCCGCGGAAAGAGCTGCGATGGATGCCGGGTTGACTGCCGACGAGGCAGTAGCCAAGGCGAAGGCTAAAGCCAGGCGCGCCGACCAGGTTCTAGTCTGAGAGTCGCAGGCTCAACCCTCCGGTCGGGGCTATTGCGGCGACACCGGACGCGGGACGAGATGCCGAAAGGCATCGAGTTTGCCCTGTGCGAGCTTGCGCAGATTAACAGCTTGTCGGGGCTCGAAGGCTCGCTGACCATATGACTGGGCGGGAGTCAGTTGAGGAGTTCAATCACGGTCAAGGTGCTCAGCCGGGCTCGAGGGAGCCGGCCGGGTCAGTGCTCCCTGAGCCGGAGTCAAGGGTCGAAGCGGCCGCTCAGTTTGACCGGGAGTGCGGACTTCTAGGGGCGAGCTTTGCACGCGCCCAACTCCGATTGGACGCCAGAGCCCCAAAGGCCTTTGCTTCGGCGTATCGGGCTTACAGAGGGCCGCGTCAGAGGGAGTCGGACTACTTTGCCCGCAAGGCCCTCAGTCTACGGCTCAGTGCGCTGAAGCGGGGCATGGTGGTAGACGCGAAGGTCTCGCCGCAGGTCTTGCGCGACATCGCAGGCTCATCGTGCCTGGTTTCTCTTGAGCCGTTCAGCCTCTCTTCCGGAGAGCCGAACAACCCTTCAGTGGACCGCCTCCACAACGATGGCACCTACGCCCTCGGAAACCTCTGCCCGTTCGTCCAGCGTATAAACCGCGCCAAGGGCGCGAAGACCTTCGAAGACGTGTTGACCCTTGCCCAGTGCGAGGAGGACCAGGACGGGATGCTCGCAGCTGAATGGGAGCGTCTGGCGAGTCTCATGTATGGCGCCTGGGATGCGTTCAACGCCGGTGGAGACTCTCTGCTCCTGCCGCTTGCGACGTATCCAGGACGCCACACGTTCACTACGCGCAGCCAGGTCGTGCAACTGCTGCTGCTGCGCGCTGCACGGGATGACGCCGGAGACCAGCACTTGGAGGCCTGGACGCGTCTGACCGTCGGGGCCGGTCAGCCCGAGCATCTCATCCTCGATGTCGTCAGCCGGCTCCGGGAGGCACTCCGCGCGGTCGCCTTCCCTCCGTCTGCTTGGTTGAAGCCAGGCGTCTTCAACGCCTTCATCGAATGGTATCGGGCCTGTCGCGCCGTGGTCGACCTCCGGTTGGACAGGCTGAGGGCCGACTACCAACAAGACACCGACATCGTGTCAATGGTCGAGCGCTGGGCTGTCGGACGCCGGGCGCCCCGGACGCTGTAGTCGCTCTGCCGCGCTCTTCCCAGGAACGCGGGTAACCAGGTAACGCGGGTAACAGCACTGCTGCCGTCGAAGTGTCAGAACGAAAAAAGGGGCGGACTCTTTCGAGCCCGCCCCGGGTAAGTCTTACGCAGCCAAGGGCATCTCGCCCTCGCTCTCGTCCGGCAGCAGCTCTGCCGGAACGTCAAAGACCGTCACTTTGCAGGATGGGAATCCGGCCCCCAGACGCTGGGTGCTCTCTTCACCACCGGGCAGTCGTCGCAGGACCAACGACCACCCACCCGCAGCCCATTTCGTGCCCGAGAACAGTCTCCTGAGGCCTCGGTGCTCCGGACTGTTGGCGATATACATCCGCCAATGGCCCTTCACGTTCACGGCCCGTAGACCAAGTTGCGTCAGTCGCCCCAACAACTCCACGTTTGCACTTGGATTGTCACAGTACCGCTTGACGGCTTCGCCCACAGACAGGCTGCGCGTGACCATCGCGTCACCTTCCATGTACCGGAAGGGCGTCACGTTGGACAACAACGCTTCCAAGCATCGTTTCTCGTCGCTCGCGGCATGGACCGCCTTGCGCGACTCAATGTCGAGCATCTCCACCAGGCCCTTGGCATCGTCAGCCGTCGCCGGCTGAGTGGACACAAAGGCCCAGTACGACGCCAACAGCGTCCCGACGGTATCGGCCATACGACCGTCTCCGCCTGCTTCGATGATGCACTCGCGCACTGTGTTCATCGATGCTTGGAACACACCCCAACGGCTGGTAAACCTTCGAGCCAGTCGTGGCCCGATTTCTCGTGCCTCGACTTCAGTGAGTCTGGTGGCGTCCGCCTTGCGGCCGGTCGCCTCCAGCATCACCCAGCGTTGGATGTCCGCTGGCTCCCGCAACTGCGGATTCACGCCTGCCGCGATGAACGCAGACTGGAAGTTGTAGCTCTTCGCTACGCCGTCCACGCTACCCCGGACCAGACCTTCGTCACCCTCTTGCATGCTGTATGACAGTCGCGCCGCCAACAGCGTATCTTCTGAGCTGCGCCGCTTGGGGTCGGCTTCGAACTCATCCATCACCACGGCGCGCGAGTTGCCGCCGAGGCTCTGGAAAATTGCAGCAAGCGTCTGTGGTCCGGTGCACACGAAGGCCATCCGACCAAGCAGCCACTTGACCGTCTCCAGGATGACGGACTTGCCCGTGCCGGCAGCACCGGCAAGCATCACGTGCGGGCGACGGGGGAGTGCTCCTGCCAGCAGGGCTATGCCCAGCCAGCCCAGAATGAGCTCTGCCCCCAATGCTTGGCGCCACTGAATGGCACCGAAGGCCCCCAAGACTCGCTGAACATCGTCATCGGTCGCTTCCTCGGTGTGCCGGTCGAAGCCCAAGTCCCCGCTGGCCGGATAGACCCGGCCCTCGTGAATTCGGTGTTCGATGACGGTACCAGTCGGTCGCCACAGCTCGCGGCTATTGACCACGAGCTGGCCATCGTCTTCGCGCCATACGCCCACCCGCCTCTCGGTCGACTGGATGTACAGCCCTTTCCGTTGGCACGCGCTGATGATGTCCGTTGCAAGGCGACGGTGATTGAACACCATCTGTTCTTTTTTCTCATCGAACTCGCGGTAGTGCTCATCGCACCAATCCGCTCCCAACACCGTCTTCAACCCCATTTCCTTCAGCTCTGAGGGACCCAGCTTGAAGACGTTCTGATGCAGGTGACTGAAAACCACGCTCTTGCGGCCTTCCGTGCCCAGAGCTGTGTAGCCGCCCTGGGATTGGTCAACCTCTTCTGTGGTCGTCAGGGGGGTGCCGTTGATGCTGAGAATGTTGCTCATGAAATTGTCCTTTTTTCGCTCCCGTGCAACGCACGTGAGACGGGGTTAGTGGAGTTGGAAACCTCTTTCGAGGCTGACCCTCCTCGGGTCGGCCACCTTGCGGTGGCACGAAGCACTGACCGGGACGCATCGGGGTTGCAGGCCGCTGCCGGCCTGCATGGGCACCCCTCGTTCGATAGCTGGGGTGTGTAAGTGACGACTTTTTAAAGAGCTACCCGACTCGATTGCCCGAGCCTGGATGTACGGTTATCGACAGCACCAGTGAAGTCTTGAGGTGTGTTTGCTCGGCTGCCCTTGCACAGTCCCGGGCTGATTCGGTCGTGCATGATGGACGACCAGAACCGAACGCATGTCGTTGTCGGTTGCCGGTGGACCCGCGAAGGGCGCGGGCAGGGCACGCGCCGCAAGGGTTGCCTGCTGCAGGACGAGACCGTTGCGCGAGGGCCAGGCTGCGAGGTCGCATCCCTACCCTACCGACCATTTAGGTGTGAGCAGATGAGCGCACCTGTAATAGACTTCGTTTGTACATCTTCAATGTGCGCAATAGTTTGGGCCGTCCATGGCCTGTCCTGGATTTCTTCATCAACTACCTACGAGAATGCCAATGGCAACAAGGAAAGCAGGCCCCTCCCTCACAACACTGACTGCGCAGATTGCCAAACTGCAAACTCAGGCGGACGCCCTTCGAAAGAAGGAAGTTGCGGAAGTTGTCGCCAAGGTGAGGACCGCCATCGCGCACTATCGGCTTACTGCGGCGGACCTGGGCCTGGGAACGGCGGTACCAAAGGCGAGCAAGCCAGCCGTGGGCACGACTGTCAAGAAGGCCCGGCGGAAAGCTGCTGGCAAGAAGCCAGCCAGGCCCGCGAAGTACAAGGATGGGCAGGGCAACACGTGGGGCGGAATCGGCAAGCGCCCCGACTGGTTCAAGGCGGCTCTTGTGGCCGGCAAGAAGCCCGAGGAGTTGTTGGCCTAGGCCGTGGATTGAGTCGGTCGGCCAGCGCTCGGAGAGCCAGCGAGCAACGGCACGTCTGAAGTGCAGGTGACGTTGCCGCCAGCGAGCGTCTGCATGGCCGCGTCCGCTACGCGCCCGATGAGCTGCGCCCGCTGGAAGTACCGCTGAATTAGCTCCAGACGGATGTCGCTGTCCCGTTGAATCCGAACGGAGCCACGT
Organism: Rubrivivax sp.; assembly: GCA_014859905.1. GTDB lineage: Bacteria > Pseudomonadota > Gammaproteobacteria > Burkholderiales > Burkholderiaceae_C > Rubrivivax. The sequence goes on along the minus strand of JACZKT010000329.1, from coordinate 16,301 downwards.
CTGCAGGGGCTAGCAGGGAGCTTCGGCCTCACCGCTTGGCGACGAGAGTCCTGCCTCGTGTGCAGCAATCAACCCCGCGACTTGGCCAAGGTCGACTAGGCGTTGGGCCAACACGACGGTCGGAAAGCGATTGCGGTCACAGAGCTCGAAGCCTTCTGCTGACAAATCCTTTCGGCCAGTGGCCTGGTTCAGCGCCCACTTTGCAGACAAGTGGTATTCGCGCTTTTCGGCGTGGATTACGAGCCCGAGCAGACCTGATTTGGGCGTCACGTCCAGGAGCGTCCCGACCTCGACGCTGAAGACCTCGAGATACTTCGAGACCGCCAGCGGCAGCACGACGTCAGCGGGGCTGACCTTGGATGACAGAAGGATGCAGTGCGCTCGCTGAACTGTGTGTGCCGAGTTGCTCATAAACGCCGCTACCGCGCCGCCCTCCGTGGAACCGGATACGCCGCCCAGGGCATCCGATTCAGCGCCGACCGGCGATGAGCGCTGCGTGAGTTCCCGTATGACCATATCAGCCAGGCTTTCGGCCCCACCGTCGACCTTTCGGCGGCGTCTCGAGGGGGAGGCAGACGTCGCCAGAGTCGTTCGCCGAGAGCAGGGGTAGTCGTCGGAGCTTCGGGTGGCGAATCCGAGTCAGCCAGGAGCCGAGGGGCGTCGGCGTCACGGCCTGTCTCTTCACGTCGTACTCTCGACATGAGCAGCGACAGCTCGTCGAACACGCTCTGCCCACCCAACTGCACAAGATGCGTCCTCATCGGTCACGGGCGGGAAGCCGCGCGTGTAGTACTCGCGTGCAAGTTCCTCGCCGAGTGCACGGTCATCTGCGTCCATGTGAAGGACCTCCGTTGCCGCAGACACGAGCAGAGCATTTGGGTGGTCCTGAGCTGCGGCGACGGCCTCGGGCGGTAGCACTGCAAGCAGTGCAGAGTAGCCCGCTTGCGTCGCCATCGACAGTTGCCCTACGGCAGGGGTGCTGCGCAAAGCGGCGCTCCAGTAGTCATCAGACAATTGAAGCAGGAATTGGACTCGTTTCATGTCGCCCATTGTGGCCACCAGAGGTGGCGGCGTCTACGGAAGCTGGATGTGTAGGAAGCGATAGCAGAGGTCAGAGTTGCTGCCGTCGCACGGAAGGGACAATGGTGTTCATGAAGAGTCAACGCACATGCGACCGTCTCAGCGCCACGAGCTGGCGGTCACGTTGGCGTCGATATCTCATCGCTGCGCTCGCTTGGGCGATGGCCTCAAGCTCAATGCAGGCTTACGCGTGGGGTGCAGAAGGTCACCGGCTCGTCGCCACCATCGCCGAGCGACAGCTTTCTCCTGCCGCGAAGTCTGCGGTTGCCCAGTTGCTCGCGCTGGAGCCGGGTGCCACGCTTGAGTCCATCTCGACTTGGGCCGACGAGGTCCGTTCGCCGGCTACGGCTGCCTGGCACTACGTCAACTTCCCGCGCGGCGGTCCGTGCCAATACGACGCCGCACCCATCTGCATCGAAGGCTTCTGCGTGGTCGTGGCGATTGAACGACAGGCAGCCGTGCTTGCCTCAAACGCGCCGGACGACGTCAGACTGAGGGCGTTGAAATACGTTGTGCACCTGGTCGCCGATGTCCATCAGCCACTGCACGGCGGATATGCGGACGACCGCGGCGGCAACTCCGTTCAACTGCAGGCCTTCGGGCGAGGCACAAACCTGCACGCCCTTTGGGACAGTGGCCTCATCGCGAACTGGCCGGGGGGTGTGTCGGCTTTGCTGGCCGCAGTCGAGGCGGACCGGCCAATGACGGACATGGCCGTCGCGCCTGCGACGTGGGCGGAGGAGTCGTGCCGAGCGGTCGGAACGGAGGGCTTCTACCCGGCCAGCCACAAGCTCGACGCGGAGTATGCGCAGCGGTGGAGTCAAACGCTTGTGCGTCAGCTCGCGGCAGCGGGCAGTCGGTTGGCGTTGGTTCTCAACGGGAACTTGGGCTCGCGGTAAGGCAGCGCTTCCCAGCGCCGCGCCATCCTCCTGACCATCTCCTCGGGGACACCATGAGTGTTCTGCCAGCGCCCGCGGGCCTCCACTATGCGGATTCTCTCCGACATGCCCCTATACGGCTCCATCTCCTGCAGACGCGTGAACGTGTTGCTGACTACGACCCGCCTGCCTTCGTTCAGCGCCTGGCGGGTCATCCGCTGGCACCAGGCATGAGCGTCCCGGATGCGCGAGGCGTCGTAGGCGTAGACGCCGTCGACGGTGAAGAACATGTCGGCTTCATAGTGCTTGAAGCCTTGTGCGACGAACTTGTTGGCCATGGTCGACTTCCCGCTGCCGGGAAGGCCGCGGATGAGCACCAGTTCGCCGGCCTGGGCCGTGGGCACCGCTGAACGCTGCTGCCTTCCGGCGGACCGCGCGTGACAGTCACTGCGGTTTGGCGGACCTGCGTCGTTGAAACTGGAGCTGTACATCTGGGCAACCCATCGTTGAAGTGATGCGCAGTGAAGCGAGGTGTTTTATCTCCTCCAGGTAGCCGAAGGCCTCTTGGCGTGTTCATCGCCGCTTGGGGCCGTGGCTAGCCGACCCAGCTCAAGTGCTTGGCCAGTCCCAGCGTGGGCAGCGGCAACGGCATCGACCAGCGCGTAGCGTCGGAAGAGGGGACGTGCGCCCTTGAGCTACTTGGTTGTCCTGCGTGCCAGCGACCAGCCCAGCGGTCACCCGCAGGCGCTCGGCGGGTGCATCGGCCGGACTTCGCGGCGAGTAGTGACACGAAGAGGCTGCATGAGGTGACACGAAGAGGCCGCACGAGGTAGCCGGGAAGTTCTCCTGCGCACGGCATGCCTGCGTCGAACTCGTCGGGGGCGAGAGCGATACAAGGCGGCTCCACGCCAGCATTGCCACGGTACTTCAGCACCGTGTCGCAGCTTCTGTAGCGGCTAACGCAAGGATTGGCGCGGCATTGGAGCAGATGCCACACCGCAACGCGTCGAACACTGGGTCCTCAGCCTTGGGTGGCCTTTAATGGCCGTCCACCGCAACTACTCTGCTTCTTCCCATCTTCTCATCAGAATTCTGTAGCACTTGTAGCACTAGCTCGTTAGGGCGCATGGATATTGGCGATTCCCGCTACATGGACTGCTCAAATGTGCTGCGTTGGGTGGCAGTTCATCAAAAAAATCTAAAACGACTCGCTTCACTGCACATCCAAACTCGACTGCATACCCGTCATGTCAACTCTCAAGTCCATCATCGTCGACAAGTCCAGCCCTGAACATCGACGCCTGGCTGCTGAGCACGGCGCAGCACTGCTCAAGGGGCAGCTTGAAGCACACCCGTGGTTGAGGCTCGATGGGTCTGCCATCGCAGACCTGGCCTGTTCCGGATTGACCGCGCAAACCATTGCGGAGAATGACCTGTGGACTGTCCGCGGCGCAGAGCTGGGCAAGTTCGTCGGACTACCGGAAGGTGAGCAGTTCATGCCCGGCGAAGGTCTCGTCATCCCATACTTTTCCCTCGACGGAAGCGCCCAGCCGGATGGACGTGGCGTTGGCCTGCAGAGGGTGCGGCTCTACGGTGCTGCGCTGGATGTCTTCCGTGAGCCAGGCGGGAAGTCGCCATCGAAGTACCGAGCTGCCGTCGGTACAAGCGCTGGAATCTACATCCCGGCCTCCGTGCGGCACGCGGCGATGGCGGGAATCGCAATTTCGGAACTCATCGTCACCGAGGGTGAAAAGAAGGCGCTGGCCATTACTCAGGAGGGTCGCTTTGCAGTGGCGATTTCCGGCGTTACTCAATGGGCCAATCCGCTCGCCCGCCAGGCCATGAAAGCGGACGACATTGACGAACCGATGTCCGAGGACACGGCGTTACACCCCGTCCTCTTGGCGGTCCTGGACATGCTGCAGGTACAAAAGGTGCTGGTGGTGGCCGACAGTGATGCACGGTCCAATCCGCAAGTGCGCAAGGCGATGGCTAAGCTGGCCCGAGCCATCCACAAGCAGACCTCTGCGCGTGCGACCTACTTCGCGGTCCCTGCCGTCGCAGACGAAACCGGAAAGAGGGCGAAGACCGGCCTTGACGACTGGCTCGTGCGAACCGGGCGCGGCGGCGTTCTGGCCCAACTGCAAGCCGCTTTCGACGGCATTCCTGAGCGAAGCATCGCAATCGGAGGCTACGCACCGCTCGGCTATCGCGACACCGACAGCGTCGTCTGGTCTCACGCTCGCCAGTGCGTCGTGACTTTTGCTCCGAGAGACCTGAACGAGAACAGCCTGCTGGTTGCGGTGGGGGCCAGCTGGGCACTGGAGCACCACCCGCAGGTGACGGACACAGGCGCGCGAAGGGTCGATGTGGCGAGCCTCAAACAAGAGTTGCTCGATGCCTGCCAGCTGCAGGGCACCTACAACGAGCATTCGGTGCGCGGTGCCGGCGTGTGGCCGGTCGACGATGGATTGGTTGTGAACGCGGGACATTCGGTTTGGCACAGTGATGGGCACTCGGTCTGCCGCGTCACCGACGGGCGGGTATACCCCGCAGGACGCAACCTCGACATCGGGCCTTCGACCGCGTACGCGACCGCTGCCGATGTTGAGGAGGTTCAGGCGGCGTTCGTGGGCTGGAATTTTCTGAACCCGGATGACCGCTGGTTGCTGCTGGGCTGGCTGTTCGTCGCGACACTTGTCGGGAGTCTCGAGCAAAGGCCCAACATAATCCTGACCGGCTCGAAGGGGTGCGGAAAGACCGAACTCCAGTACTTGGTTGCTGGATTGCTAGGTGGGAGTGCCATCGCCGCCGACGGCAAGTCCACGGCAGCCGGCATCCGACAGTCACTTGGCAGCGACGCCCTCGGAGTTGTCATCGACGAGTTTGAGAGCGCTGCCGCTTCCGACCGCGGCGCACACCGCGTCCAGGAGGTCGTGGACATGCTGCGCTCGGCATACTCCGCACGCGAGGCCAGTGCAGGCGTCCTGCGTGGGTCTCCCGACGGACGTGCTGTGAGCTACGCCGTACGCACATGTGCGCTCTTGTCCATGGTGGTTCCGCCAAGGCTTGAGTCCGCCGACGAGAGCCGCATCGCTGTCGTTCGGCTCGGGACGCTCGCCACTGGGGTACATGTCCCCACGCTGGCAACCGATACCCAGCGGGTGAAAACGCTGGGCCAGCGGCTCCGTCGCCTCGCCATCGACCAGCACCGAAACTTCGCGCTGTCCATGCGGTCGCTGAACAACGTGATGCTGTCCCGAGGTGACACTGGGCGGTTCATTGGAACAATTGGCACCCTGCTCGTTGGTGGATGGCTGCTCGTCGAGCGCCGAGCGATGACCGAGAGTGATGCACGGGAACTGCTGGATAGGCAGTCGGTGAGCTTGCATCGCCAGCGCGTCGTGGAATCAACCGATGAGCGTGAGTGCATCAGTTGGATGCTCGGCTACCTGGTCCGGTGTGCTATCGAAGGCATGAGTTCGGAGGTGACTGTCAGCGAACTCCTGGAGACGGCCGGCGCTGGCAACAAGGAGGCTGGCCGGCTGCTCGAGCGGTACGGGGTGAAGCTGAGTCCGGACGGCAAAGAACTGCAGATTGCTGCGAGTGCGAGCGCGGACGGCATACGCAAGATGTTCCGGGACTCGAAGTTTGCCAACGGAGGGCATGCAAGCATAGTGCGCCGCATTCCCGGTGCCCGTGACACCACTCCCCGGCTATGTGGCGACAGCGTTCGCGCAATCGCGGTGCCAATGACCTACGTGCGCGCGGAGGTTGCTGAGGCTTGCGAAGGAGTCCAATCGGAAGAAGGTCAGGGTGACTTCTGGCCTGCCAATGGTCGAGCAAATGGCGAGTCTTCGGGGCTGGGAAGCGGGCCAGCAAAGCGCGGATAGGCTTGCCGGAGCTCAAGAGCGAGATGGGCGGCGCTGTCCGCGTGGTCGAGCATGACGACTGGGTCGGTGCGCCGCTGGCTCGCCATGCAAAACACCAGCGAATGGCCTGCGCAGCGGCGGATGCTAAAGAGCTGCGCCGGTAGATGCGCCAGTTGGAAGGCAGTTCGGACTTTGCGCGGGGTCGTGCTCATGGGGCTGTATGCGGTTTGATGGTTTATTTGTATAGCAACCGCGTTTTGCACGCCCCGGCGAAGCCATGTGGTAAGGCCCATTCGCACGGTGACGCCCCGACGGGTTGATTTCTGGCGCGAAACACGTCCAGCTGACGGCATCGTCATGCGTACCCTGATAACTGGTGGGGCGCTGAGAACCTCCTGCGTCGACGACGCCGTATCCTCGACTGAACCCATGCTCATCTGACGGACTGGATACGCGGCATCGGTACCGGTCGCGCCGGGCTCAATCGCCAACAGGCCCGCAACCTCGGCCGCTGCATCCGTCGTAAGTGGGTGCACTGCGAGTGTAAGCATGGCCGTCGCCGGGCCGTGGACCCAGGAAGAAGAGCAGCCACCTTAACGATGGCTGCTCTCAATCAAACGCACAGAGCTGGATGGGCTCAGTGCTTGGCGTTGGCCTTCGAAGCTGCCTTGCCCGCTTGCTTGGCGATGGCCTTCTCCAGGATGGCCCCCGGGACCGTATCAACAGCGCCGAGGGCGGTCTTCACTTCCTCGAACGCCTGGTCGAAGTCGGCCCGGAGTGCCTTACCGGACGGGCCACTGGCAACGCTGAGGGCCTCGAAGGCATGGAACATCTTGACGGTCGCAGCGCGTTGTTCGCCAGTCAGGAAGTCCTGCGCGGCGCCCTTGGCGCCGGACTTGGCTTTGGGCCCGCGCAATGTCTTGTCGGGCTTGCCTGCCATTCTGCGAGCGTACTCAGCCTCAGCTGCCTCGCGGGACCCGGCCTTCCAGTCGGGAAACTCGTAGGCGTCTTGCGGCGCGTCCCAGGTGTCGCGTGCGAACTCGAGCAGGACGCGCTCGGGTTCGTTTATCAGCATGACGGCCTGGTACTTGACCACACCATTTTCGTCGGTGTACGGCGCCACGGCGAAATCGGGTTCCTCGTTCTCAACCCCTTCCATCATGTCGTAGTTGAAGCGCGGGTCGTCTGTCGTGATGCACTCGTTGTCATGAATGCCGACGAGCTTCGCGTCGGTGATGATGCTGTCGGATTCGAGGTAATCCAGCACCTCGGTTCCACCGGTTAGCACGGCACGACCGGCAATCTGAAACCAGCCGGGGCGCTTGGGCACTGGGGTAACGGGAAAGCGCACGATACAGAGCAGGAGCATGGTCATTGGGTTCCTTTCGTAGTGACCTGACCGGTATAGCCAGCGCGTTTAAATCGCAGCCCTGCCCGGCTGCGGCGTGGCAAAGCAGGAGCAGACCCAGGTCCGCCCATCGTCCTCTTACTGTCGGCACTCCAGGCGCTGACTTGAGCGGAGAGACAGGGAATTGCTCGAGCTTTACGGTGACGCTGCCGCCGGCGCTGCTCAAGCGCAGGTCATGCGAAGGAGGCCGCCACCGTGCCGGTGACGCCCGCTGGCAATGAGTCACTCGGGTGGAGCGCCTGTAGCAGTCGGCGAATGCATGAGGGCTGCGCCGGCGCGACCAGCCTTGACTGCGTGATGTGCCGCCCCACGTAGCGCCCTCGGCGCGCGACAACACGATGATGGGTAGAGCGTTGAGCACCCCGATGTCCATCTTCCGCGGGCCCCCATTCGGGGGGTGCCTCCTTCCGTTGTCGCATCCCCCTCGATTAGCCCCAGAGAGGGTTTCGCGACGAACCGGTCTCAGCGACGATGGCGACAGTTTTCGACCTCACATCAATCGGAGGACGCGATGCATCTCGCTGAGCGCAATGAGGGTGAGTTCCGCGTCTATGCGGCTGCAATCGAGGCGGAGGGAGGAGTGGGCTTCTACGCTGGGGTTGTCGTCAAGCCCTGGGGAAGTAGGTCGCTGTGCGGGCGGGGCGAGGTCTTCAGGGATGAACGCCTGGAAGATGGGATGACTTGGGAGTCGGCGGAGGAAGCGCTCGAGTTCGCGCTACGGGTCGGTGCGGCGGCGGTTCGGGCGCAGAGAGCCTTCGCTGCCCACGTTGCTTGAGCGCATGTACGAGCCGTAAGTGCGCTCAATTGCGGAACACCCGGACAGCTGAACCTAAGCGATTGCTGCCGGCGCGGCTCCCTTTAAGGAAACGACCTTGAAGGGCGTCGCCCGGTCTTTCCATCGCTACGTGCTACAGCGGCAAGCAGAACGGCCGATATCGTCGCTGGGGGGCATTGCGCATCGCCTGTCCCCGGAGCACTGGTAAAAACGCCTCACCTTCCTCATGGGGATTGCTGACGCAGACTCCTGTCTTCGGCGTATCGCGCACTACGGCACGCTGACCCGTAATCAATCTTCTATGGATACAACTCAAGCATGGTCTCCTCAGGCGAACTGACGGAATTGATGGACGAACCTCGCAACGGCACTAGCAATTGGCATAAGTTCAGCCGTGGGGACCCCGTTGCCTTTAGTGACGGAGTTGTAGAAGTTTTGAATGCCACGCTTTGCGGCTGGCTGGTGATACTCGTCGGCGTTGACTTCGTACCCGCGCTGAGGAACGCGCTGCCACTTGGACAGGGCTACGCCAAGTTGAAAGTGCTATGTGTTCAGACGTCTGCCGGCGGAAGGGCGGCAACCGTGACGTTGAACCTCTTCGGAGAAGAAGCCGCGTTGGTCACGAAGGAGGTTTCCAACGCTGAGGACTTCCCAGTCGGGGAGTGGCACTTCATCCTACTGGGCGAGCACTTGCAGACCGACGACAGGGAAGTGTTCATGATGTTGCCGAGGGAGTACTGAACCTCAGGTCGCTGCTGCGGACGTTGTTGGCGAGGCGTCGCGGACAGAATGGCATTCGATTCTGTCGCTCCCACGGCGCCTACTGAAGGTATTGCTGACCTCGCGGTGCAGTAGCGAAGCGACGCTGAGGTCGTTGACGTTGAGCCGGTTAGTCGCCCATGCGACGCCTAGTCGAGGTCGCGAAGCGTCCAGGACAACACCGATGTTGCATTCGCACTGAACAGTTAGCTTCCGTTGCGCTGTAGCTCGCGCCAAACGACAATTGGCAGTTGCCTGAAGCCTCAGAAAGCCAATAAGCCCTGAATTCGACAATGCGCTTTGCACCGCGTACCCCCTAATTTTCAAGAATCGCAATAGTCCTACGGCTGCAATTTCGTGGGGATTCGAATGCGGTGACGGCTGGTATCACATCATCGACGTGCTGTGCTCCATGCTCTACTTCGAGTACGCCAGCGCAAAGGGTGGACATGAAGCGTTGCGCAAGCTGGACGCCGAGCCTGCAGAAGTCGAAGATGCGCGTTTGAAAATGCTTGCAGCGGCCAAAGCAGTCCCAGTTGTCGAGCAGGTCAAGTCGAAGGTCGGGACTCTGCGCTTCTACGCGCGAAGGGGTACTGCAAAGCACCACGCATACGTGGAGTTCGCGGAATGCATTAGTGGCAGAGTGTGCGAGGTCTGCGGCGCACCCGGTAAGAGGCGCGAAGTAGGTTGGGTCAGTACGCTCTGCGATGTACACGATGCGGAGAGCCGCGCCGGATTGAAGGCAATGGGCCAACCCAGAGAGTGAGTTTGCTCGGAGCGGTCTTGTGCTGGTCGGCTAGCCGCCAGTGTGTGAAGGTGCCCGCACATGGAGGGCGTTGAAGTGCAGGTCGGGATAGCCCCGAGTCATCCAGGACGACAGCGGTGCTTGCCATCTAGCTGCTGCTCTTGCGAACCAAAATCGCCTTCATGTCGTCGAAGCCTACTGGCGAGGACGTATGTTCATGGATAATTCGAAGCACGTGGCCGCTGGTCTTCAGTCCCCACGTCAGCCGGTTCTGCATAGAGCGCAGGCTTTTCCCTTCGACGGTGAACCCGGCATAAGTCGCTATCGCGCTGACGACGGCACATTCCGACGTACCTGAGGATTGGACTTCTTCGAAGGTGACCTTGACGCGCTCTGTACCTAACGAGGTAAACCAGGCCTCGACAGCTCTTCGCCAAGGCTCGAGTCCGTCATACAACCACACGCCCCAGGCGTCGAACACGCGAGCTTTCGGGTCGTACAGCCGCGCAAAGGCGTCGACGTCCTTTGCATGGACGGCCGAGCTGTAATTCGCAATCAGCCTGGCGATTGACTTTTCAATGTCGAGCATCTTTACTCCGGTGGTTCTTTCAAGTATTCGCAATGGTGGGAAGCCGTAGCCGGTCCTGTCGCATCGTTCTGATTCCGTGCTGCCACTGCCAGCCAGCGCTGCGCCATTTCAGCAATGCGTTCAAGACGTCGCGTGCCAGCCCAGCTCTTGTTCGAATACCGTTCGAAAGGTCGTCTGAATCTGGACCGGCGCCCGCTCGACGTACTCTTGCGCCTTCGCCATACCTCTGGCATCAAGTTGCTTCAGGTAAGTGAGAGCCGCCTCAGCAGACGCTGGCGCATTCCCGTCAACGCCTTCGAACTTTGGCTTCAAGGCCGTCCAGACGACTGCGCCAACACCGCGTGCGGCACCCCAGGCAGCGATGGCGTCGGCACCGGGGTTGTGTGCCGGAGGGTCCCCGGGCCACAGGCCAATGCAGGGCAGCGTGCATCCCTCGCGACCCGCCAGTGCTTCCTGGGCATGGTGGGGGGCGGTGTATTCGACTTCTGTCCACAGGCATGGCACCGGGCGGGCGCCCGCGGTCAATACCAGCGTGAGGCGCCCGTCTTGAGATGTTCGGGCAAATTCGAGTGGAAGCTCAGGCCCGTCGGTGTGCCAGCCGCCAACACAGCGCAAAACGCCCGGGTTCCACACGAGCGAACCCCAGCCGAGGCATGCAATCTTCATTCGTGAGTCGCTGCGTTGTGAGTGAGCTTGGATTGTCGCAGTGGCCGCTGGAAGCCTCTGCCGTTGCGCGGGCCACCAACTACGACCCGAGGCGGGTACACTGTGGTTATGTCCAGCTTCGACGCGCTCCCGAAAATGGCGCCCGTGGGGCAGGATGGGACGCTGCCTGAGCCTCCCAAAGGTCCGACTGCTTCGGCCGGTTTCGGCTCTCCTGGCGCCGACAGGACAGTCAAGCGCGTCGACCTGAACGACGCCCTGGTCAGGCACCCGCAGGCGACTTTTATGATGCGTACCGCAGGCGATGCCATGCGTGATGCCGGCATAGCCGACGGCGACGTGCTCATCGTCGACCGCGCTCTCTCGCCCCACCACGGAAACGTCATCGTGGCCGTCGTTGATGGCGAGCTCATCTGCCGACGACTGTTCAACCAAGCCGGTGTCGTGAAGCTCAAGGCAGCCGCCATCGGCCACAGCGACATGGTCTTCGGTGAAGGTCAGGAACTCGAGGTCTGGGGCGTGGTCACGACGGTCATCAAGTCGCTTCTGGACTGACTCTCACGGGGTGCCGGCATCTTCGCCCTGGTCGACGCCAACAACATGTACGTCAGCTGCGAGCGGGTGTTTCAGCCGCGCCTGAACGGCAAGCCCGTGGTCGTGCTCTCGTCGAACGACGGAGCCTGCATCGCGCGCAGCAACGAGGCCAAGGAGCTCGGTGTCAAGATGGCGCAGCCGTGGTTCCAGGTGCGTCACCTCGAACGCAGCGCCGGGCTCGTCGCGGTCTCGGCCAACTTCGAGCTCTACAGCGACATGTCCAGCCGGATGATGGCCGTGGAGGCCCGCTACGCACCGCAGCAAGAGGTCTACAGCATCGACGAGTCGTTCTTGTCGTTCGACGGCGTGCGTGCCGACCTGATTGCTGTCGGCAAGGACCTTCGAGCTGCAGTCTTGCGGGAGACTGGGTTGCCGACGAGCGTGGGCTTTGGCGCCACGAAGACCTTGGCCAAGCTGGCCAACCATGTCGCCAAGACGGCCGACCGCAAGCCGGGCTCGTATCCGGGCCATCTTGCTCAGGTCTGCAATTTCGGCCTGATGAGCCAAGAGGAGCTGGACAACGTCATGGGCGCGACCGAGGTCGGCGCCGTGTGGGGCGTCGGCAGAAGAATCAGTGCCAAGCTAAGTGATGGCGGTGTCAGAACGGTCCTGGACCTCGTGCGCATGGATGCGGCCACGCTGCGAAAGAAGTTCTCGGTTGTGCTCGAGAAGACGCTTCTCGAACTGCGGGGCACCTCCTGCATGGACCTCGATGACGCCCCAGCCGCGCGGCAGCAGATTCTTGTCTCCCGCTCGTTCGGCAAGTCGGTGACCGAAGTCTCCGGCATCGTCGAGGCTGTCAGCGAGTTTGCGTCGAGGTCGGCAGAGAAGCTGCGCGCGCAAGACAGCGTGGCCGGCGCGGTCAACGTCTTCTTCCTCACGAGCCCGTTCCGGCCGACCGACAGGCAACACAACGTCTCGGTGACCGTGCCTTTGGTCCGCCCGACCTCCGACTCGCGCATCCTCGTCACAGCTGCAGCAGATGCCGTCAGGCGAGAGTTCAGGGTCGGCTTCCCCTACGCCAAAGCGGGGGTCATGCTGTTGGACCTGCAGCCTGCGAACCAGGTGCAGGGCGAGCTGGACCTGTTCTCAGCTGCAGAGGCTCTTGAGCCGCATGGAAAGGACAAAGGCCGTCCCGCACTGATGCAGGCGATGGACGCACTGAACATGCGATTCGGCCGGGACTCGGTGCGCCTGGGCAGCGTAACGCTTGCGAGCAATGGCGCAGATGTGCGCAGTTGGTCGACGAGACAGGAGCGGCGCTCGCCGCGGTACACGACCAGGTGGGATGAGATGCCGACCGTGAAGGCGTGACGGTTTTTCTTACGACGGAACGGATGCTCAAGAAGCCACGCGAAACGTGAAGAAGCCCTGCGAACCGTTGGGAGCGGCAAGGGAAGCCAGGTGCTCTTCGACGGGAGAGCCAAACAGCAATTCGACTGCCAGGTCACAGCGGCGCAATACATTCAGGCATCGTCGTCATCGAAAACCAAGCGGTGCTGATTCTCGGAGTTGATGCGTCCTACCAGTTCGTCCACGTCGTCAATGTCGACCTCTACTGCACGGTCCTTCTCGCTTACTTGCACGACGATTTCCCTAGAGTGCTGGATGCGCTCCTGGCGGGCGCGCAAGCGAAGCAGCGGAGGCACTCGCACGCGCATTTGCGCGAGCCGGCCTCGAGTGCGAAGCCCCAGCCAGTCGTTCACGCGCCACTCTGCGGCCGTCTCAAGCAACTGCCGCAACGCGGAGTCCTTGCGTTTCTTTGCGCGTGCGACCATCGGTTGCCGCTCTTTCACTAGGTGGCCCCGACGCGCTGAAGACCAGCCCGCCGTAAGAGTTGTGGCCACGCAAGCGAGCGGTCCACGTCAGCACCCGTCATCGGCAAGTGTCGTTCGGAGTCCTCTCCGAAAAGTTCAATCCGGAGCGCTCATCCACTGTAATGTTGCAGGTGGATTCTGTTAGCTGGAATTAGACTCGTTCCTTGTCGAGATTGTCTGGCGGCCCATGCCTCCTGTCTATGGCTACTGGGAGTTACGTTCTGAATAGCATTTGTGACGGTGCTGTGCTGCCCGTGATAGGTTCGCAGGAACCGCGCGAGATGTGCTTCATCCAACAATTCCGGAGATACTGGCGATGACCATTGAACTTTCCAAGGAAGACCGAGCGCAGGCAATCGTCTCCATCGAACGCTACTTTCGCGAGAATATGGACGAGAAGATAGGTAATGTCGCAGCTGGCGCGTTACTTGGCTTTTTCCTGGAAGAGGTGGGGCCAAGCGTCTACAACAAGGGCGTGACCGACGCGCAGGAACGACTCGCTGCTCGTGTGCAAGAGATAGATTTCGAGGTGCACGAGGACGAATTCCAGTACTGGAGCAAATTCGACAGGACGCGCAAGGCCAAGAAGTAGCCATCGAGCTCTCGCCACGCGGGGGCATGGTCGTCTTGTTTCTGTCGGTGGTCGCAAGGTGCTGACTGTGGCCGGCGCGTGCTCCAATCGGCACGAAGCACCCCAGCGGAGACAAGCATGCACGATATCCCGGAACTCCCCGAGCCTGGCCAGTTGTTTCGGCATACGGACGGCGGCGTGTATCGCTTCGTCACCACGGCCAAGCACGCCGAGGATGGCACGCAGATGATGGTCTACCACCACGTCTGGCCGTTCGAGCCGGACACTTGGGTGCGTGCTGCTGATGAGTGGCCAACGCGTTTCACACCCATGTCTCAGTCCGAGCTTGTTGAGGTCCTCGCCGGCGACCGAACCGACGCCCAGGCAGCGGTGACGCAGGCCAAGGCCACGCGCAGGGCTGCCCGGAGTCAGTGAGGCGCCGGGTGGACCTGGTCAGGTACGCGTGCCAGGGGCAGGCCAGAAGGACGGTGGCCTAGCTCTACGACGTCCTCGTCTACTCCGAACGCCGGCGCCTGGGCAGCGCAACGCGCGCTCACATGTTGCTTGAGCAGGAGGTCTGTCAGTTGCGCCCTGTCGGGCATCACGCTTCACCTCTTCGGTCGCACTGGCGCGATAGACCTTTACGAGCAGGTCGGCTTGAAAGCCACCAGCATCAGAGTGCTCAGGGCGATAGGACTCCTCAGCGTCGACGGCGGTTGTCGCGTGCGCGGCGCTCCATCGACGTGTCGTCGTGATATGCCACTGTTGGCACGCGCGGCTTGCTTCGTGAATGCGCGCTGGCCCGACTCTGCATGGCCTACATAGCGACTGAGGCGTCCCTGGTTGCGCGGGTTACGCAGCCCTTGCGGCGGGCACTGGCATCAACCAAGGATTGCCCCGTGGTGCGGCGCACGAACTAGCGCTTGCTGCTCATAGCGCGCCGGGCGGTTGCGCAGGGAGTAGACGTGCATCGCCAGCAGCTCCTCCTTGATGAGCGGCGGGAATCCGTTGCGGTCTTCGCGAGGACTGAACTCCTTCTCCTCGAAGTAGAGGTCGAGGGCTGGCGTCTCTGCCCACAGCCGCGCCAAGTCGTTGGCGATGCGCGGAAATTCCTGCTGTAGGTGAATCGGGCGTATGCCCACCGGGAGCGCATGCAGCCAGTTGTCGGTATGGGCCAGCACATTGTCGTCTTCGGGGCGCGGAGACCGGCGTTCCCAGGTGTGGCTTGCCGCTTCGGCTTTGATGAAGGACTCAGTGCTCTCCGGCATGGTTACCCCCGCTTCGCAGGCGCTGGTCTTTCAGCACATGGGCAATCGTTCCCACGGCGAGGGGATATGTCCGTGCGCTGGCGAACATGGCTCCTGAATTCTGAGTCCCTTTGTGCTTTGCGGCAGGCTGGTCGAAGCTTTGCGTGCGCAAACGAACTGACGCATGGCCAGACTCTCGATACAAGCGCATCCATGCCCGCACCAATCTTGGCTCCCCCGGCACTGGGTTACCCCTCGCTGCTCGGCATGGTGCTATGGCGGCTCGCGGCGACGCTGCTGTACGCCTGCAGTCTCGTCCTCATCCCGCATGACCTGCCCGCTGCCGTGTTCGCCCTGCTGGCTGCTTTGGTCTGCCTTCCTGGGGCACGAGCGGCCCTTCGTGAACGCACGGGCCTTCGTGTTGGCGGGGTGGTCGCTGCGTCAGGTGCAGCTGTCCTCCTACTCTGCGCCGTTGTCAGCCCGGTATTGCAGGCCGACGCCCCGGTTTCCAGCGCGGGTGCGGCTGGCGCAGTTGTGGTTTCCGCTTCGCTGACCGGCAAACCATAGACCGCGTTGCCGCCTGCGGGTGGGAGCCTCACCGACCTTGTTGTCGCTCCTTGGTGGCTGGGGCCAAGCGCATCCTGCGTTGGGCTGTCGTGGCTTCCTCTGCGACCTGCTCCATCTTGAAGACACGCTTGCCACGAGTGCTTTGCAGGGCGATGAGTGTCGTTGCGGCGATGCGGAAGCAGTGCCTGGAGCAGGATGGTGCTGCCTTCAGGACCAACGTGCAGATGATGGCTCAATGCTCGACGCTACGAGTTGAAGGCCACAGGGCGGCGGCCGTGTCATCGAGCACGTACGCCGACGCTGGGACGCGCACCCGGCCTCCTTGGTGTGTTGGTCGACAATCAGCGGAGGCCGCGCGGCTCACTATCCTCTGCGCCAGGACACCTGTTCTCCTCGGTCCGCGCGGAACAGAGCTCGCTTCGGGCCGGGCTCGTTTGGCGGGTAGACGTTGCGCTGCTACACCGGGTGCGGTAGGCTCCCGCTACACCGTCGTTGAAAAAAGCGACGCAGAATCAACGGCTTCGGAAGAGGCGGACCATCTCCCGTCCACTCCGCCAACAATTGCAGTGAAGAGGCCCCGTCAGGGGCCTTTTTCATGTGCGCCCGGCACGGGCGCACTCTTGCGGGTGCAAGTCCCGCCGTAAGTTGATCACAGCGAACGAAGCGAAGCGCAACTGCATGAGGGCGACCGAGTGTGGGAAGGAAGCGTGGAGTGAAGCCGCGAGCCGATGAACAA
>JACZKT010000328.1 GCA_014859905.1 Rubrivivax sp. | reverse complement strand
CACGATCCAGGCCGTGGCCAGCAGCAACCCGATGACCACCGGCGCCATGCCCTGCTTGAAGGCGCGCACCGCGCGGTCCTCGCGGTGGCGGTGCGCCCAGCGCGTGAGCGCCAGCGCCAGCAGCGAGCTCGGCAACAGGATGCCCGTGAGCGCGAGGATCAGCCCCAGCGCCGCGACGGCCAAGCCGCCGGATTGCAGACCGACGTTCCAGCCCAGCAGCGCAATGAACAGCACGTTGGGCCCGGGCGCGGCCTGCGCCAGCGCGATCGAGGCGCTGAACTGCGCGTCGTCCAGCCAACCCTGCTGCACCACGAGATAACGATGCAGGTCGGGCGCCACGGCCATCGCGCCACCCACGGCCAGCAGCGACAGGCCCAGCAGATGCAGCGCGAAGCCGGCCCAGTCGGCCGCCGTCATCGCGCCGGCCCCAGCCGCTGCCAGGCCCAGGCGCAGGCGGGCCCGGCGATCATCAGCAAGGCCCAGGCCAGCGGCACGCGCCACAGTGCCATCGCGGCGAACATGCCCAGCACGGCCAGGGCGCACGGCGTGCGCCCGAGCACGTTGGTAGCGAGCGGACCCGCCAGCTTCAACGCGGTGCCGGCCACCAGCCCGGCGGCCACCGCGCCCATGCCGCGCAGCGCACCCTGGGCCGCGCCTGAATCGCCGACGCTGGCCAGGGCCAGCACCAGCGGGATCAGCACACCCAGCGGCAGCACCAGCATGCCGGCCACCGCGGCCAGCGCGCCGCGCACGCCGAACCAGCGGTCACCGAGCATCAGCATCAGGTTGACGACGTTCGGCCCGGGCAGGATCTGCGCCACCGCCCAGTCCTCGACGAACTGCTCAGGCGTCAGCCAGCCGCGCCGCTCCACCAGTTCGCGCTGGATGACGGCGAGCACGCCGCCGAAGCCCTGCAGCGCGATCCACGAGCAGGCCCGGAACAGCTCGGCCGGCGAGCGGGGCGCTGCGGCAGGGCTCAATTCGCGGTGATCTTGCGGTCGACGATGACCTTGCCCCAGGTCTTCGATTCGGCGTCGACGTACCTGGCCAGTTCGTCGCGCGTGCCGGGCGCCGGCAGCAAGCCGGCGCGCGTGAGCTCGTCGTGCACCTCGGGCGACTTCAGCGCCTTGACCAGTTCCTGGTTCAGGCGGTCCAGGATCGGCGCCGGCGTCTTGCCCGGCGCGACGAAGGCGTACCAGTTGGTCGCCGTGAAGCCGGGCAGCAGTTCGGCCACGGCCGGCAGGTCGGGCAGGAAGGAGGCGCGTGTCAGGCCCGTGGTCGCCAGCGGCACCAGCTTGCCGGACGCGATGTGCGGGCCGGCGGTGGACATGGTCGCGAAGTACATCGACAACCTGCCGGCCAACAGCTCGGTCACTGCCGGGGCGCCGCCCTTGTAGGGGATGTGTACGACGTCGACGCCGGCGCGCTGGTTGAAGAGCTCGCCCGCCAGGTGCGACGCCGAGCCGGCGCCGGTGGAGCCGTAGTTCAGCACGCCCGGCTGCTTCTTGGCCAGCGCGATGAGTTCGGTCAGGGTCTTCACGCCCAGGCTGGGTGGCACGACCAGCACGTTCGGGAAGTTCATGCCCATGCTCAGCGGCGCCAGGTCCTTCTTCGGGTCATAGCCGAGCTTCATCATGTGCGGCGCGATTGCCAGCGGGCCGACCGAGCCGAGCAGGATCACCGAGCCGTCGGGCTCGGCGTTGGCCACGGCCTGGTGTGCGATGTTGCCGCCGGCGCCGGCCCTGTTGTCGATCACGACGGTGGCGCCCAGGTTCTCGCCCATCCGCTTGGCGACGACGCGTGCGGCGTGGTCGGCGGCGCCGCCGGCGGCGAAGCCGACGACGATGGTGATCTTCTTCGGCAGTTCCTGCGCCGCGGCGGTGGCCATCAGCGCCAGCGCGAGGGCGCCGGCCAGTGCATTGCGGATGTTCATCGGATCGTCTCCTTGAGGTCAGTCATCGCCGAGCGCGATGGTGCTCGGCCGTCGTTTTTCGATCGCCCACTTCAACAGCGCGGCGCCACGGTAGACGCCGTGCGCAAACTTGCCGTAGGGCAGCGTCGCGAACAGCGCCAGCACCGCGCCCAGGTGCACCGCCAGCAGCAGCGGCAGCGCCGGCGTCGTGTGCAGCGCCATCAGCACCAGGCCGGTGGCCGCCGTCAGGAACAGCAGCGCGATGAAGCCGCGGTCCATGGTCTGCTGCGCGGGGTCGCCGTGCAGCGGATGACGGCGCCGGTTCAGGCGCCACAGCCAGATCGTACCGGCAGCCAGCAGCACGCCACCCGCGGTGCCCAGCAGCTTGGGCAGGCTGGTGTAACCGTAGGGTGCCACCCAGCCAAAGGCGTAGTGGTACAGCGTGCCGACCGAGGTCGCCGCGAAGCACAGCATGAAGCCGTAGAAGGTGGCGTGGTGGGCGCGGCGGCGCGCGAGCGTGAAGGCGTCGTCCTCGTTGTTGCAGCCGTCGCCGTGGCCGCCGTCCAGGTACTTCAGGCGCAGTGCATTGCTCGCGGCTTCGGCCACTGCCGCGCCCAACTGCGGTCCTGCCGGGCCGGGCGGCGCGGCGCGCCAGAAGCGCTTCACGCCGATGCCCAGCGCCAACACCGCGAAGGCGAAGACGGGCAGGAACAGCGCCACCATGAGGCTGTGCGGGAAGATGCGGTAGAAGTCCGCTCCGGGCACGGCCTGCCACAGGCTGCCGTCGAGCGCCAAGGCGAGCACCAGGAACAGCGCCAGGCCCGCCGCCAGCGCAACGCTCAAGGTCAGGCCACTGCGCTGGTAGAGCACGCCCAGGGCCGGCGGCCAGGCGTAGTCGGCATAGGTGCGGGCGCGCACGCGCGCCATCGCGCGCGGCACGTTGAGCTGGAACTCGTGCGGCGGCGCGTACTGGCAGGCGTGCAGGCAGGCGCCGCAGCTATGGCACAGGTTGGCCAGGAAGTGGGCGTCGGCGGGCGGGAACGCGAGCCGCCGCGTCATCGCCGGGAACACGGCGCAAAAGCCCTCGCAGCAGCGGCAGGCGTTGCAGATCTGCAGCACGCGCCGAACCTCGGCGGTCGGCTCGGCCGTCGGGTCGGCCAGCGCCTGGGCCTCGCGCACCAGGGTCTCAAGCGGCTGCACGGCGGTCCCCCTGCAGCGCGGCCTGCGCCGCTTGCGTGCCGGCGATGCGGCCGAAGGCGGTGCCGATGCTCATGCCGACGCCGGCCGTGTAACCCTTGCCCAGCAGGTTGCCGGCCATCATCTCGCCGGCCACGAACAGGTTCGGGCTGGTCCGGCCGCCGAAGCGCACCGCGGCGCTGGCGTCGGTCTTCAGCCCCAGGTAGGTGAAGGTGACGCCCGGCCGCACGGCGTAGGCGTAGAAGGGCGGCGTGTCGATCGGCCTTGCCCAGTGCGTCTTCGCGGGGGCCAGGCCTTCGGTGCGGCAGTCGTCCAGCGCGGTGTGGTCGAAATGGCCCGGGCGGCAGGCGGCGTTGTAGGCCAGCAGGGTCTGCATGAAACGCTCGCGATCGAGGCCGATTCCCTCGGCCAGCGCGGGCAGCGTGGCCGCGCTGACGCCGGGAAAGACCGGCGGCATGAAGCGGCCGACGGCCTTGGCGTCGATGATCGAATAGGCGATCTGCCCCGGCTGCTGCGCGACGAGCCGGCCCCAGATCGCATAGCGCTTGGGCCAGAAGTCCTCGCCCTCGTCGTGGAAGCGTTCGGCGTCGCCGTTGACGACGACGCCCAGCGACACGCAGTCGATGCGCGTGCAGATGCCGCCGTCGTACAGCGGCGCGCGCGCGTCGATGGCCACCATGTGCGCCTGCGTGGCGTCGCCCACCGGGTCGGCACCGCTGTCGAGCAGGTGTTTCAGCAGCGTGCCGGTGTTGAAGCGCGTGCCGCGGATGAGGAAGTTGTCGGCCGGCCACTCGCCGCGCTCGTTGCGCCCCCAGGCTTGGCGCAGCCACTCGCGGTTCGATTCGAAGCCGCCGGCGGCCAGCACGCAGGCGCGTGCCGCAATGCGCTCGCCGCGAACGAAGGCGGCGACGAAGCGGCCGCCGTCGAGTTCGATGCGGTCCACCGGTGCCTCGTAGCGGATCTGCACGCCCAGCGCCTGCGCACTGCGGTAGTAGGCGTTGACCAGCGCCTTGCCGCCGCCCATGAAGAAGGCGTTGGTGCGCGCGGTGTGCAGCGCGCCCGACAGCGACGGCTGAAAGCGCACGCCATGCTTGCGCATCCAGGGTCGGCAGCTGCTGGAGGCGCGGATCACCAGCCGCGCCAGCGCCTCGTCGGTGTGGCCGCCGGTGACCTTCAGCAGGTCCT
>JACZKT010000327.1 GCA_014859905.1 Rubrivivax sp. | reverse complement strand
ATGCTGCAGGCGCTGCGCGAGCGTTTCGGCGCGCGCTGCTCCAGCGCCGCCGCGGTGCGCGAACAGCACGGCCGCGACGAGTCGCCCTTCCCGACCACGCCGCCCGAGGTCGTCGTCTACTGCGAGAGCACCGACGACGTCGTTGCCGTGCTGCGGCTGGCCGACGCGAACGCGGTGCCGGTGATCCCCTACGGCGTCGGCACCTCGCTCGAAGGCCACCTGCTCGCGGTGCAGGGCGGCGTCAGCCTGGACCTGTCGCGCATGACCGCCGTCGTGCAGCTCAACCCCGAGGACCTCACCGTCACCGTGCAGGCCGGCGTGACGCGCGAGCAGCTCAACCAGGAGATCCGCGACCAGGGCCTGTTCTTCCCCATCGACCCCGGCGCCAACGCCACGCTCGGCGGCATGGCCGCCACCCGCGCCAGCGGCACCAACGCCGTACGCTACGGCACCATGCGCGAGAACGTGCTCGGCCTGACCATCGTCACCGCCGCGGGCGAGCTCATCCACACCGGCACGCGGGCCAGGAAGAGCAGCGCCGGCTACGACCTCACGCGGCTGTTCGTCGGCAGCGAAGGCACGCTGGGCGTGATGACCGAGGTCACGCTCAAGCTCTACCCGCTGCCCGAAGCGGTGAGTGCGGCGATCTGCCACTTTGCCGACATCGACGCCGCGGTGCGCGCCACCATCCAGGTCATCCAGATGGGCGTGCCGATCGCGCGCTGCGAGCTGCTCGACGCGAACGCGGTGCGCGCGGTGAACGCCCAGAGCCGGCTCGGCCTGCGCGAGGCGCCGATGCTGCTGATGGAATTCCACGGCAGCGATGCCAGCGTCAAGGAACAGGCCGAAACCGTGCAGGCCATCACCAGCGAGGCCGGCGGCGAGGACTTCCAGTGGGCCAGCACGCCCGAAGAGCGCACGCGGCTGTGGACCGCCCGCCACAAGGCCTACTTCGCCGGCATGCAGTTGAACCCCGGCTGCCGCACCGTCACCACCGACACCTGCGTGCCGATCTCGCGGCTGGCCGAGATCATCAAGCTGTCGGTGGCCGACGCCGACGCGTCGGGCCTGCCCTACTACATCGTCGGCCATGTCGGCGACGGCAACTTCCACCTCGCCTACCTGGTGCAGGAAGGCGACGCCGAACAACGCGCGCTGGCCGAGGCGATGAGCCTGCAGATGGTGCAGCGCGCCATCGCGCTGGAAGGCACCTGCAGCGGTGAACATGGCATCGGCCTGCACAAGATGCGCTTCCTGGTCGACGAGGCCGGCGCCGGCACCGTGGCCTTGATGCGCAGCATCAAGCACGCGCTGGATCCGAAGAACATCATGAACCCGGGCAAGATCTTCGACTGGTAACCCGCGGTGTCTTGCGGCCGACCAGATGGAAGCCCGGATGCCGGACGCGCGTTCAGGCCTGCCGTTGCGACCGCGGGATGACTGCCGGCCTTCGTCCCAGAGGTCGTGGAGATTCCGTCGCGAGCGGGCTGAGTCTGGGTTGAGGAGCACAGCCGTACACCCGTACGGCGAGCACCGCAGACCCTGGATCTGCCCGCGCAGCAGGAAGACTCACGACCTCAGTCGGCCAGCACCATCACCTGCCCCGACACGAGCGCGCTGATGCGATGCCGGCCGCCGAGCTGGGCGGCGATCTCCGTCATCACCGCATCCACTTCGCCGGGCTTGATGTGGGTGATGTAGACGTCGGTGGGTGCTGCCAGGCAGGCCAGTTCGCGCTGCAGTTGCGCCGGGCACAAGTGCTGGCTGATCGTTGCCAGCTCGTTTTCGTCGTCGCCGAAGGCGGTTTCGATGACGAGCGCGGCCATCGGCAGCGAGGCCAGGCGCTGCCACAACGCCGGGTTGGGGCCGGTATCGCCGGTGAAGACCCAGGCGCCGCTGCCCGCCTGTCGGCCCAGCACCGCGTAGCCCACCGCCGGCACGGTATGGCTGGCCGGCAGCACCTCGATGCGGCGCTTGCCCAGGTCCAGCACCTGGCCCACATCGACGGCGCTGAACTGCAGCACCGGGTGGGCGAGGTCGGGCAGGCGCGTGAAGTCGGGCCAGATGACGCCGTTGAAGACGTGCAGGCGCAGCGCGGCAATGGTGGCGGCCAGCGCGTGCACCCGCACCGGTGGCCGCCTGGCGGCATGACGGCGGCGGGTCACGCTGTCGGCCAGCAGGCCGATGGCCAGCACGTGGTCGAGGTGCGAATGGCTGACCACGATGTGGTCGATGCGCGCCATTTCGTCGAGCGTGAGGTCACCGACACCCGTGCCGGCGTCGATCAGGATGTTGTCGTCGAGGAGGAAAGACGTGGTTCGGCTGCCGGCGGCAATCGACCCCGAGCAACCAAGAACGCGGATCTGCATGGGAGAAAACGGGTGGCGCGCCGCAGCGAATGAAGGCGGCTATGCTGAAGCGGCAAGGGCACGCACGCAAGTCACCAGGTCACATTCGCACCACTGTCCGCGGCGGGTCCGGGCAGGACCGTGACACCCGTCACGCCAAGGACTGTGCCCCTGCAGCGCGCGGCCCGCGCCGCAGGCTCACCTGGCGATGAACTGCATCTGGGTGCCGGCGAGTTCGATCACGTCGCCATTGCGCAGCGGCACCGACTCGCCCACCAGCGGCACACCGTTGACGCTGGGCCGTGCTGCGCCCTCGACGTGCGCGAAAGCGTAGCCGGTGGGCCGCCTGGTGATGGAGGCCACCTGTACCCCTGGCTTGCCCACCGTGGTGACGACCTTGGTCAGCGTGACCTCGCGCCCGGCCGCGGCGCCGTTGAGCACCTTGATCGACGCCGTATGCGCTGGCGCCATCGGCTGCGTCACACCCCCCAACCCGCCGAAGCCCGAAACGCTGGGCATGCCCGGGTGGGCCGATTGCATGGCGTGCTGCGGGCTCAGCGGCGGCGGCGCGTTGCCGCTGGGCCGCATGATCATGGTCTTCTCGTACTCGCTGCTCTCGTCGACCAGGTACTTGATCTTGTACTTGCCCACCTCGACGGTGTCGTTGTGCGTGAGCAGTTGCTTCTTGATCGCCTTGCCGTTGATGTAGGTCCCGTTGGTGCTGTTGAGATCCTCGATGAAGACGTCGGAACCCACCATCTGCAGCACCGCGTGCTCGCCGCTGACGGCCAGGTTGTCGATCACGATGTCGTTGTACGGACGGCGCCCGAGGGTGGTCTTGTCCTTGGTGATCTGGACTTCCTTGATGACCACTCCGTCGAGCGAAACGACCAGCTTGCCCATGCCTGACCTCATTTCAACCCGCTGCCGGCGGCAACGGGTTCGACGCTCTTGCGGCGTCGGGACCGCGCCGCGTCAGCGGCGAATGCTGTTCTTCAACGGCGAAAAGACCACCACGATCGCGTACGTGCGCTTGTGCCGCCGGAAGCACGCACCAGAATCACCGAGATATTATCCTTTCCGCCCGCGTCGTTGGCGGCATCGATGAGCGCGTGGCTGCTTGTTTCCAGCGAGTCGTGCGCCTGCAACACCTGCGCTATGCTGGCGTCGTCGAGCATGTCGGACAGGCCGTCGGAGCACATCACGTACAGGTCGCCGGGCAGCACGTCGTGCTGGTGTGTTTCCAGCAGCACGGTGTCTTCCACACCCACGGCGCGGGTGACGAGGTTCTTGTTGGCAGAGAAGGCCGCCTGCTCGGGCGTGATCAGGCCGGCGTCGATCTGTTCCTGCAGCAAGGAGTGATCGCGCGTGATCTGCTGCAAGCGCCCGCCGCGCAGCCGGTAGCAGCGCGAGTCGCCCACGTGCCCCAGCAGCAGCCGGTTGTCGCGGAACACCGCCACCACCAGTGTCGTGCCCATGCCGGCGTACTGCGGGTTGGAGTTCGCGGCATTGAAGATCGCACGGTTGGCGTTGTCGACACAGATTTCCATCGCGCGCCGCACTTCGGCGTCGCTGGCCTGGCTGCTGGCCTCGCGCAGCCAGCGGCCGAGTTCGGTGCTGACGAAGGTGGTGACCATGCTGCTGGCCACCTCGCCGGCGTTGTAGCCGCCCATGCCGTCGGCGAGCACCGCCAGCGCGGCTCCCGCATCGGTGGCCACCGCGTCCTCGTTGTTGCTGCGCGCCCGGCCCGGGTCGACGGCAGCGTGGATCTCGATCGTCATCGGCACGGGGGGAGGTGGCGGCACGGGTTCACGGGGACGACGATTGTGCCTCGGTTCGACCCTGTCACTCGCGCGCGCGACGCGGCGGCTGGCGTGACTTCGCACCGCAGTCGGCCTGCGCAGCGCGCAGCGCCCGCACGAGCGCGTCGCCGTCGGCCGGACGCTCCGACGGGCTCTTGGCGAGCAG
>JACZKT010000326.1 GCA_014859905.1 Rubrivivax sp. | reverse complement strand
GGCCTGGGCCTTGATGCGGCCGGCGGCAGCGTCCTGGGCAGCGGCCGCCGCGGCCAGCAGCGAAGCCGCGTGTCGCGTCGCGGCCACGAGTTACGGTGCGCTGTAGGTGACGCGGTAGATCGCGCCGGCGAAGTCGTCGCTGATCAGCAGCGAGCCGTCCTTCATCACCGCCACGTCGACCGGCCGGCCGCGGTAGATGCCGTTATCGTCGAGGAAGCCGTCGGCGAAGACCTCGCTCCTGTCGGCCGTGCCGTCGGCCTTCAGCGAGACGAAGTTGATCAGCGCGCCGGTGGCCTTGGTGCGGTTCCACGAGCCGTGCGCGGCGACGAAGATGCCGCCCTGGTACCTGGCCGGGAACTGCTTGCCTGTGTAGAAGGTCATGCCGAGCTGGGCCTGGTGCGCGGGGAATTCGATCTGCGGCTTCGTCCAGTTCGCCGGCGGCTTCATGTCCTTGAGGTCGGGCGCGGCCGCCGTGCCTGCGATCTGGGTGTTGTTGCCGTGGATGTACGGGTAGCCGAAGTGCTCGCCCCCCGCCTTGGTGATGCGGTTGAGTTCCCCGGGTGGCGTGTCGTCGCCCATGCCGTCGGTCTGGTTGTCGGTGAACCAGACGGTCTTGTCCTTGGGGTTGATGTCCATGCCGACCGAGTTGCGCACGCCGCGGGCGAGCACCTCGCGACCCGAACCGTCGAAGGGGTTCATGCGGATCATGCCGCCGATGCCCAACTGTTCGTACAGCGCGACCTTTTCCTTCGGCTGCACGTTGAACGGCTGGCCCAGCGTGATGTGGAGCCTGCCGTCGTCACTGACGCGGCAGGTGCGCGCGCCGTGGTTGTAACTCTCCTCCTCGGGCGGGACCAGCTTGCCTTGCGGCACCACCTCGATGACGGCAACGTCCGGGCCTTCGTAGAAGAACTCGGCGGCCGGGAAGTTGAGCACGCGGTTGTGCTCGACGACGATCAGGAAACCGTCCTTGGTCCAGCACACGCCGTTGGGGTTGGTGAACTTCAGGCTTGGTGCGAAGGACTTGACCTCGTCGGCCACGCCGTCGCTGTTGCGGTCGGTCACGGCCCAGACGCTGGTCTTGCGCGTGCCCACGAACAACATGTTGGTGCTCGGCGCCACCGCCATGTGGCGGGCGTCGGGCACGATGGCGAAGAGATCGATCCTGAAGCCCGGCGGCAGCTTGATGCGCTTCAGGTTCTCCTTGATGGCGTCGGCGTTGCGCCCGCTCTGCGCTACCACCGGGATGTTCAGGTCGGTGGTGGCGACCTTCATCTGCTTGAGCTTTTCGATGTTCTGCTGCGCTGCGGCCGGCAGCGCAACGGCGCCGAACAGGGCCGCGGCGGCCAGCAAACGCAAGGGCTGCGTCGGGATAAGGGGCATGGTCGTCTCCTGGAATTTTCGGTGGCAACAGCGCGCCGGGGGTCGGCGCAGCGGCGGTAGATTGCAATGCCCGTGCCACTGCGGGAACACCCTCGAGCGCGGACCCCCTGTGCCGGGCCGCAGCGCTTGCGGCCTGTGCAGGGCTGCCGCAGGTGCCCTGCACAGCTGTCCAGAAACTGTGCAGTTGCCCGGGCCCTTGCTGCCTGCTACCGTGCGCGACCCAAAGCCGGCGTGGATCGGCGCGAGGAGACAAGATGAACCCGAGCCTCGAACGACAGGTGGCCCATGCGCACGCCGTGCGATCGCGCGGCAACGCCCTGCCGCCCGAGGGCCTGCCCGCCCCCGAGGTGCTGGACAGCTGGGTGCGCTGCATGCAGGCCGGTCTGGACAGCGCCGCGCCGCTGACGGTGCCGGTGGTCGAAGCCGGCGAGCTGCGGCGGCGCCGCGAAGGCGCCGAGGTGGTGCGCCGGCTGGCGCACGCCGAGCTGGAAACACTGTCACGGCAGATCGCCGGCTCGAACTTCCTGCTCGCCTTTGCCGACCGCGAGGGCGTCATCCTGGACCTCTACACCGACAACCGCTTTTCGATGAGCGGCGCCGACGCCGGCATCGTCGCCGGCAGCTGCTGGAGCGAGGCGCTGTGCGGCACCAACGGCCTGGGCACGGCGCTGGCCACCGGGCGCCCGGTGGCCGTGACCGGGCTCGAACACTACTTCCTGCAGCTCGGCGACGTCTCCTGTACCGCGGCGCCGGTGCGTGATGCGCGCGGCGAAGTGGTCGGCGTGCTCGATGCGTCGAGCTACTTCGAGTCGCGTCAGCGGCACACCCAGGCGCTGGTGCAGATGGCCGCCACGCACATCGAGAATGGCCTGCTCAAGCACCAGATGCGCACGCAGTGGCTGCTGGCCGTGCACCCGCGGCCGGAGTTCCTGGGCACGCTGAGTGCCGGCCTGCTGGCCTTCGACGAGGGCGGCCGGCTGCTGGCGCTGAACGCGCGCGCCTCCCAGCTGCTGCAGGGCCTGGATGCGGCGCCCGGCACGGCCTTCGAGGCCCTGTTCGGCGAGTCCTTCGAGATCGTGATGGCGCGCCTGCAGCGCGAGGGTGAATTGCGCCTGCGCGACGCGCTGGGCAGCGCGCTGGTGGCCAGT
>JACZKT010000325.1 GCA_014859905.1 Rubrivivax sp. | reverse complement strand
GGGAGTGGATGAAAACTGGGGGAGCCCCCTGACCGCGGTAGGCTTGTCGACTGTCAATGGCAGCAGCCAGCGGAGGCCAGCATGGATCTGCAGTGGACCGTCTTCGTGCAGAAGAGGGGCGCAACCGAGCTCGTGAAGATCGGATCGGTTGGGCGCCCCGTCAATGGCGCAGCCGCCGCTGACTTTGGCCTCTCGATTCCGGAGGGCCGTGCGCTCCTTGCCAGCCTCCAGCAGGTCGTCGGGCAACACCAAGTCGCGGCCTACGACGAACTCCGACGCCGCTGCAGACGCTGCGGACGGTATCGCCGCATCAAGGACTGGAGATATCGCACCATCGCGACCGGCCTTGGCCAGGTCAAGGTCCGAGTGCCGCGGGTCGTCTCCTGTCTGTGCACGCCCGAGCCGCTGGACGAGGACGACCAGCCGATCAGCCTCCGATTCACCGAGTGCCCC
This sequence comes from Rubrivivax sp., assembly GCA_014859905.1. Taxonomy (GTDB): domain Bacteria; phylum Pseudomonadota; class Gammaproteobacteria; order Burkholderiales; family Burkholderiaceae_C; genus Rubrivivax. The sequence goes on along the minus strand of JACZKT010000325.1, from coordinate 1,105 downwards.
GTCGACCGTGTGCTGCCTCGGGGCCGAACGCCAGAGGTCGCCTACCTTTGCGCAAAGCACGGAGCATCGACGCCCTATCGCAGTGCTGCAAGGGCAGTCGCCGACTTGGCGGGGCTTCGCCACCTTTGTCACACAACGGTGCGCAGAGAGACGATTGCATGTGGCGAGCACATCGAGAACGCTCAGTTCCACGTCGGCTGGTACGCCGGGGGCAGAAAGTCAAAGGGCGCGCGGCATCTGCGAGTTGCAATCGACGGCACATTCTTGACCGCCAGCACCTGCGAGGAGTGTTCGAAGTTTGAGGTGATCGCTGGGCGTGTCGAATGCGATGGCCAGATGGGGCGTCGCTTCGTTTCCGCCATGCAGCGCCCGACGCTGACGCGCGTGCTGGTCGCTGCGGCGTTGGAGCAGTGCGGCTGGGTGCCGGGGACCCTCGTCGATGTCGTGACAGACGGAGCTCGCGGCATGCGGTCGATGGTGACCTCAGTAGCGCCCAATGTCGCGCCAAAGATCCTGGACTGGTTCCACCTCGGGATGAAGCTACACACGGTGAAATCGCCCCTGTTCGCGCGGCCGCTCGATTGGCGGGAGCCTCCCGCGATCATTCAGCAGTGCGGGCGCATGTGGCGTAAGGTGCGCGACGCACTTTGGAGAGGCCGAGGTGAGAAGGCGATCGAGCTGGTCCGCACGCTGATCGTTTCGTTGAAGGAAGAGGTGCCTTTCCTTCCAGCCTTCTATGCAGGCTGCGCCATGACCGCGGCGGGTGCAGCGGCGGCGCTGCTGAAGTTCCTGGTGAACAACCGGCGCGACCTGATTGACTACCAGCGAGCAAGGATGGCAGGGCGGCGTATCTCATCGGCGTCAGCCGAGTCAGTGATGAATCATCTGGTTAACAGTCGGATGTCCAAGCGCCAGCAAATGAGGTGGTCAATCAAGGGCGCGCATTGCTTGCTGCAGACGCGGGTCGAGCTGCTCGATGGGCGACTGCAGAACTGCTTTGCCTCTCGATTTCCTCACTTCAGATCGCCTGAGCTGCGGCGGGCTCCATAGGTGAAAGACTCCCCCAGTTTTCATCCACTCCCCGATCATTCGTTCAAATTCGCAG
>JACZKT010000324.1 GCA_014859905.1 Rubrivivax sp. | reverse complement strand
CGGCACGCACGGCGCAGGCGCAGGCCCAGTCGCAGGCGCTGCGCAACACCCTGCTCGCGGCCATCGCGCACGATCACCGCACGCCGCTGGCGACCATCCTCGGGGCGGCCGGCTCGTTGCACGACCAGGCCGAGCGGCTGTCGCCGCCGCAGCGCCTGCGGCTGGCCGCGACCATCGTCGATGAAGCGACGCAGCTGTCGCGGCTGACAGAGAACAGTTTGCAGTTGGCCCGACTCGACGCGGTAGGGCTGGACATCCGCCGCGACTGGGAGTCGGTCGAGGAAATCGTTGGCACGGTGCTGCGACGCGTGCGCCAGCGCCACCCGGGCCAGGGCATCAGGACCCGTGTCGAAGCCGGGCTGCCGCTGCTGCGCTGCGATGCCGTGCTGATGGTGCAGCTGCTGGACAACCTGGTCGACAACGCGCTGAAGTATGGCGGCGACCCGGCCGCGGTGCAGGTGGTGGCCTGCCTGCAGGATGGACGGGTCGTGATCGCGGTGTGCGACCGTGGCCCGGGCGTGCCCGCAGAACAGCGTGAACGCATCTTCGAGACTTTCCAGCGCGGTGACTCTGGCAGCGCCGCCAGACGGCCGGACAGCCCGGTGCGCCGGGGCGCCGGCATCGGGCTGGCCTTGTGCAAGGCCATTGCACGGGCGCATCGCGGCGAGCTGCGGCTGCGCCAACGACACCGCGGCGGCAGCTGTTTCGAGCTCGTGCTGCCGGTCGAGCCGGCACCCGAGGTGATGGCGCTGCCCGACGTCGACCCGAGTTCGGCATGAGCCTGTGCGTGCTGCTGGTCGAGGACGACCGCGAACTGCGAACCACCCTGAGCGAGGCCATGCAGGTGGAGGGCTACCGAGTGCTGGCCTCGGCCAGTCTGGCCGATGCATTGGCGGTGCTGGCACACGAGAACGACAGGGGCTGCGGGCCGGACCTGGTGCTGCTCGACCTGGGCTTGCCTGACGGCGACGGCGAGGCACTGCTGACGGCTCTTCGGCGGCGCAGCAGCACGCCAGTGATCGTGATTTCGGCGCGTGGCAGCGAGCCGTCGAAGATCCGCCTGCTCGACTCCGGCGCCGACGACTACCTGGTCAAGCCCTTCAGTCTGGCCGAGTTGCTGGCGCGCATGCGGGTTGCGCTGCGCCACCGTGGCACCACGCTACGGCCAGCCGTGCTCCAGTACGAACACCGTGGCGTGTGTGTTGACCTGGCGCAGCGCCACGTGGCGCGCGACGGCGTCGAGGTGCACCTGACGCCGACCGAGTTCAGGCTGCTGGCGCGGCTGGTGCGCAGCGCCGGTCAGGTCGTGACGCACCGCCAGCTGCTGCTCGACGTCTGGGGCGCCGAGTTCACCGAACACACGCATTACCTGCGGCTGTACATGGCGCAGCTGCGTGCCAAGCTGGAGGCCGACAGCGCCGACCCGGGTCTGTTGCTGACCGAACCCGGCGTCGGCTATCGCCTGGTCGAAGCCACCGAGTGAGTCACCCGCCGCTTGGCCCCGGGCCTGGGCCCGTCTCGCCAGGGCCCGCCTCGTGACAACATACCCCGGCTTCGCTTCCAGAGCGCAGGTCGGTCGGCGGCGAACGCCGCGGCTGCAGCCAGTCCTTATGCGATCCTGATGCGTCCGGTTGCAGGCTACGACTTTCGCCGCTCCCCGCCTCGCTCAGTGTCCCTTGCTTGTTCCGCAGCGCCCGGCGCTGGCGCATTCCCCGTCGCATTGCGACCTGCCTCCGTCCCCCAGGCCAAACGGCGCACGAGGCGCCCCGCCCGGCCCGCCAGCGGCAATCGCCGCTGGCCATGCCCGGCCAAGCCGCTCACCCCTCCGTCGTGCGGGCCGGCATGAAGCCGCTGCAGCATCCGACCCGCCTTGTGGCGCTGGTGTTCGCATCGGCCATCGGCATCGGGACATTGCTGCTGCTGATGCCGGCGGCCAGCGCCAGAGGCGAGTCCGCTTCGCTGGTCACCGCGTTGTTCACCGCCATCTCGGCGGTCTGCGTCACTGGGCTGGTCGTGGTCGACACCGGCAGCTACTGGTCTGGTTGGGGCCAGGTCGTGATCCTGCTGCTGTTCCAGTTCGGCGGCTTCGGCATGATGACCGCGGCGACCCTGCTCGGCCTGATGGTCAACCGCTCGCTGCGGCTGCGCACCCGGCTCGTGGCGCAGGTCGAGACACACAGCCTGGGGATGGGCGACGTGGCCACCATCGCCCGGCTGGTGTTGATCGTGACGCTGGCCGCAGAAGCGTTGACCGCCGTCTGGCTCGCCGCCCGGCTGCACCTGGGCCACGCGATGCCGCCGGCCGAGGCCGCCTGGAGCGGGCTCTTCCACGCCGTCTCGGCGTTCAACAACGCCGGCTTCTCGTTGCACGAGGACAGCCTAGTGCGCTATGGCGGCGATGGCTGGGTGTTGTGGCCGGTGATGTTGACCATCGTTGTCGGCGGAATCGGATTTCCGGTGCTGCACGACCTGCGCGCCTGGCTGCGCGAGCGCCGGCGCCTGTCGCTGCACAGCAAGCTGACGCTGTCGGGTAGCGCTGCGCTGCTGCTGCTGGGCTTTGCCGGCCTGCTGCTCTTCGAGTGGGGCAACCCGCGCACGTTGGGCGGGCTCGAGCCGCTGCACAAGCTGCTCGCCGCGGCCTTCGCCTCGGTTTCGGCGCGCACCGCTGGCTTCAACACACTGGACATCGGCACGCTGAGCCACGAGAGCTGGGCGCTGCACTATCTTCTGATGTTCGTCGGCGGCGGCAGTGGCAGCACTGCCGGGGGCGTGAAGGTGGGCACCGCGGTGATCTTGGTGCTGCTGGTGCTGGCCGAGATCCGCGGCCGCGCCGACAGCGAGGCCTTCGGTCGGAGGGTCAGCCCGCAGGCGCAGCGCCAGGCGGTCACGGTGCTGGTGCTGGGCAGCGCCGCCGTGGTGCTGGGCACGATGGTGCTGCTGCGCTTTACCGAGTTGCCCACCGACCAGATCATCTTCGAGGTCATCTCGGCCTTCGCCACTGTCGGCCTGTCCACCGGCATCACGGCCAGCCTGCCCGAGTCAGGCCAGCTGACGCTGGGCCTGCTGATGTTCGTCGGCCGCGTCGGCACGATCACGCTGGCCACCTCGCTGGCGCTGGGCAGCCGGCGTCTGACCTACCGCTATCCCGAGGAGCATCCCGTTGTTGGCTAAGTTGTTCACCGAGCAGTTTTCTTTCGCCCAGGGCGACAGCGTGGTGGTGATCGGGCTCGGCCGCTTCGGCGGGGCGGTGGCCCAGTCGCTGACGCGGCTGGGCCACGACGTGATGGGCATCGACTCCGAGCCCGAGCCGGTGCAAGCCTGGGCCGATCGGCTGACCCACGCGGTACAGGCCGACGCGACCAACGTGCTGGTCCTGCGCCAGCTCGGCGTGGCCGACTTCGCACATGCCATCGTCGGCATCGGCACCGACCTGGCCGCCAGCCTGATGACGGTGATGGCGTTGACCGAACTGGGCATCGCCGACATCTGGGTCAAGGCCTTCACGCCCGAACATGGGCAGATCGCGCAGCGCATCGGTGCGCATCATGCCGTCTACCCGGAGGCCGACATGGGCCAGCGTGTAGCGCACCTGATCTCGGCACGCATGATGGACTTCATCGAGTTCGACGACGGCTTTGCGATCGCCAAGATCCACGCGCCGCCGCCCAGCCACGACCGCACGCTGGCACAAAGCGGGGTGCGCGAGAAATTCGGCATCACGGTGGTCGGCATCAAGCGCGCGAACGAGGACTTTCGCTATGCAACCGCCGAAACACTGGTGCTGGCCGGTGACCTGCTGATCGTCTCGGGGTCGACACGCAAGGTCGAGCAGTTCGCCGGGCGCTGGAAGGAGCGATGATGGTCGGCCCCCTAGCCCTACCTTCGCAGCGCGGCAAGGTCGATCAGCCGTTTTCGCCCATCAATCATGATTTTCTTGGTCGTGCAGTGATAGATGAAAGAATATCAGGAAACCACTTACCAAGATCGAAGATCTTTACCGCTTTGCGCTG
>JACZKT010000040.1 GCA_014859905.1 Rubrivivax sp. | reverse complement strand
GGCCGTCATGAGCATGAAGCCGCGCTCGCCGTCGTCCAGCGGCGCCAGCTTGCAGATGCGTGCGGCGGTGAGGCGAACGACGTTGTAGGTGCCGATCAGGTTGACGCGGATGACGCGCTCGAAGTCCTCGAGCGGAGCGGCGCTGCCGTCCTTGCCCACCACGCGCCTGGCGGTGCCGATGCCGGCGATGTTCATCACCAGGCGCGCCGTGCCGTGCCGGCTCTCGGCGGCGTCGAGCGCGGCGGTGAGGCTGGCGGTGTCGGTGATGTCGGCCGTGCAGGCCAGGCCGCCGATGTCGGCCGCGACGCGCTCGGCGTTGGCGGCGTTGATGTCGAGCACGGCGACCTGGGCGCCCTGGCGCGCCAGCTCACGCGCCACGGCTTCACCGAGCCCCGAGCCGCCGCCGGTGACGATGGCGCTGTGTCCCTGGATCTTCATGCGTTCTCCTTCATGGGGCCCCCGACGACGGCTTCGCGCCAAGGTAGGTTTCGATGATGCGGGGATCGCCGGCCAGTTCATCGGCGGGCCCCTCGAGCACCAGGTCGCCGGTCTCCAGCACATAGCCGTGGTCGGCCACCTCCAGCGCGGCGCGGGCGTTCTGCTCCACCAGCAGGATGGTCACGCCGCGGGCCTGCAACCGGCGGATGATGGCAAAGATGTCGCGCACGATCAGCGGCGCCAGGCCCAGGCTGGGTTCGTCCAGCATCAGCAGCTTGGGCTGGCCCATCAGGGCGCGGCCGATGGCCAGCATCTGCCGCTCGCCGCCGCTCAGCGTGCCGGCCCTCTGCAGGCGGCGTTCCTGCAGCCGCGGGAACAGCGTGTAGACCTGCTCCAGGCCGTCGCGCCAGCGCGGGGTCTTCATCTTCAGCGGCCGCCAGCCGCCGAGCACCAGGTTGTCCTCCACGCTCATGGTGCCGAACAGCTCGCGCCGTTCGGGCACCAGCGACAGACCGCGCATCACGCGCTCTTCCAAGGTCAGGTGGCTGATGTCTTCGCCGTCGAAACGCAGGCCGCCGGTCTTCGGAAAGTGTGCGGGCAGCAGGCCCATCAGAGCACCCAGCAGCGTGCTCTTGCCGGCACCGTTGGGGCCGATGACGGTGATCACGCTGCCGGCCCGCGCCTGGATCGACAGGCCGCGCAGCACCTCGGCCTTGCCGTAGCCGGCGTGCAGGTCGGTGACTTGCAGCAGCATGCTCAGTGCTCCGTCCCGAGGTAGGCCGCGCGCACCTCGGGGCTGGCCTGCACCTCGGCCGGCGTGCCCTCGATCAACTTGATGCCGAACTCCATCACCACCACGCGGTCGGCCAGGCCCATCACGAAGTCCATGTCGTGCTCGACCAGCAGCAGGCTCATGCCCTCGGTCTTGAGCTGGCGCAGCACCGCGGCCAGCGCCTGCTTCTCGTGGTGGCGCAGGCCGGCGGCGGGTTCGTCCAGCAGCAGCAGCGCGGGGTCGGTGGCCAGTGCGCGCGCGATCTCCATCAGCCGCTGCGGCCCCAGCGGCAGGTTGCCCGCCAGCTCGTGCAAACGTTCGGCCATGCCGATGCGCGCCAGCTGGCGTTCGGCCTCGGCGAAGAGCTGGCGTTCCTCGACGCGGTCCAGGCGCAGCACCGCCTGCAGCACGCCGGCCTTCGTGCGCCCGTAACCGCCCAGGGCGACGTTCTCCAGCACCGTCATCTCGGGGATCATCTTCACGTGCTGGAAGGTGCGCGAAATGCCCAGGCGCGCGATCGCGCGCGAAGGCCGCCCGGTGATGGCCCGCCCGCGCCAGCGCACGGCGCCGCCGCTCGCCGGCAGCATGCCGGTGATGAGGTGGAAGGTGGTGGTCTTGCCGGCGCCGTTGGGGCCGATCAGCGCCACGATGTCGCCGCTGTGCAGGTCGAAGCTGATGTCGTTGACCGCCACCAGCCCGCCGAACTGCTTGCGCATGGCGTCGACCTCGAGCAGCCGCTCGCCGCGCGCCGGCTTGGCACGCTGCGGCAGCGGCGCGGTGCCGTCCCAGTCCCTGACGCGCGGCGGCGCCGGCCACCAGCGGCCGACGAAGCTCCACAGGCCGTCGGGCGCGTACTTCAGCACCACCACCAGCACGATGCCGAAGACGACGGTCTCGAAGTTGCCGCTGGTGCCGATCAGCCGCGGCAGCAGCACCTGCAATTGGTCCTCGACCAGGCGTACGACGGCCGAGCCGAGGAAGGCGCCCCAGACCTGGCCGACGCCGCCGAGCACGGCCATGAACAGGTACTCGATGCCCTTGTTGATGCCGAAGGGCGACGGACTCACGCTGCGCTGGAAATGGGCGAACAACCAGCCCGAGACCGCGGCCAGGCAGGCGGCAATGACAAAGACAGTCAGCTTGTAGCGGAAGGTCGAGATGCCCATCGCCTCGGCCATGGCGGAGCCGTTCTTCAGTGCCCGGATCGCGCGGCCGGGTCGCGAGTCGAGCAGCCGCAGCGCGGCCAGCGCCGCCAGCAGCGCGATTGCCCACACCAGCGGGTGCAGGCCGCGCCCGGTGCCCAGGTCGACACCGAACAGCACCAGCGACGGGATGCCCAGGATGCCGTCGTACTTGCCCAGCCACTCCATGTTGGCCATCGTGTAGTTCAGCGCCAGGCCCCAGGCGATGGTGGCCAGCGGCAGGTAGTGGCCCGACATGCGCAGCGTCAGCGCACCCAGCAGCACGGCGCCGGCCACCGCCAGCACCACGCCGGCCAGCAGCGTCAGCCACGGTGACACGCTGCTCGTCGTCGCCAGGTAGGCCGCTGTGTACGCGCCGACGCCGACGAAGGCCGCCTGGCCGAACGACGTGAGCCCGGCGACACCGGTCAGCAGCACCAGTCCGAGCGCGACGATGGCATACAGGCCGATGTAGATGCTCTGGGTGATCCAGAAGTCGGGCACCGGCAGCGCCGGCAACAGCATCATCACCGCCGCGAAGGCGGGAAAGGCGTACCTCATGTGCCTTGTTCCACCGCGCTTTGCGCGACCCGCGACGCATGAATCGTTCGTGCGGGCAGCGAGTCCGCTTGCGGCCCGTTGCGGACGTTGCCGGGTGTCGGCTTTCTGCGCTCGACGTTTTGCGCCGGTCGCGGCAGGCGGTGCCCGGCGGGGGCGCTGACTGTGGCGGTCGGTGCTGCGCACCGACTCCCCTGCGCTGCTCGCCTTGAGGGGGTGCCGCATAACTCGCTTCGTTCGCTGCGCTCACTGCGCTCAAACAAGATGCGGC
>JACZKT010000323.1 GCA_014859905.1 Rubrivivax sp. | reverse complement strand
GCGCCGATATCGGGCTCGCCGGTCGATGCCGAGTGCATCGTTGCGGCCAAGGACGCTGCCCGGCTGCTGGAGGATCTCGGTCACGTGGTCGAGGAGGCCATGCCGCCCGGTCAGGCCGAGGAGCTCGGTCGCGCGGCCTGGGTGCTGGTGGCGTCGAACGTCAGCGCCACGCTGCACCGGCGTGCTCGGGCGCTGGGCCGGCCCTTGCGTGAAGACGATGTCGAAGCGGTGACCTGGCGCGCGGTGCGGCAGGCGGAGTCGATGTCCGCGGCTGAGTACGCGGACGCGCTGCTGGCGATCCACCTGCATGGGCGCCGCATGGCGGCCTTTCACGAGCGCTACGACATCGTGATGAGTCCGACGCTCGGGCAGGTGCCGGTGCCGCTCGGGCCGCAGCGCATGAGCAACCCGGATGGGGATGAGTACACGTCCGCGTTGCTGCGCTTCACGCCGTTCGCGAACCTGTTCAACATGAGCGGCCAGCCGAGCATGTCCGTGCCGCTGCACTGGACGCCGGACGGCCTGCCGGTGGGAGTGATGTTCAGCGCCGGTTTCGGTCGCGAGGATCTGCTGTTCCGGCTAGCGGCACAGTTGGAGGCCGCCCGGCCGTGGTTCGATCGCGTTCCGCTCTTGACGCCGTGACGCTGGAACGCAGACGCATGAACGCGCCCAATCTCCCCGACCGCATCAAGGACCGCTTCGCCCGCATGACGCGGTCCGAGCGCGCCATTGCCAGCTACATGCTGGGCAACCTGCACCTGCTGCCGTTCGAGAATGCCGCGGACATAGCGGCTCGGGTGGGGGTCAGCCAGATGACCGTCGGACGCTTCCTGCGCTCGATCGGATATGCCGGCATCGGCGAAGTCAAGGACGAGTTGCGCGAGGCGGCCTTGACCCCGGGGCTGAAGATCGGCGACCGCCTCGAGCGCTTGCGTGCGAAGGGTCGTGCCGGCAAGGACACGCATCGCAATCTGCAGCACGAGGTCCATGCCCTGGTCAGCGTCTACGAAATCGTGGGCACGCCGCTGTGGGACAGGGCCATCGCACGCCTCGTCGAGAGCGACACGGTCTTCGTTGCCGGATTCCAGACCGTCAGCGGCATGGCAGCGGACTTCGCGGCACGTCTTCTGTACCTGCGCCCCGGCGTGATGGTGCTCGATGGGCAGGATGGCACTTTTGCCGACCTGCTGGCAGGGCGCTGGACACGGCCCTGCCTGGTGCTGTTCGAGATGCGCCGGTATACGAAGTGCAGCCAACTGCTGGCGCAGAAGGTGCAGCAGCGCGGCATCGACCTGATCATCGTCTGCGACCGACATTGCCATTGGGCCGAGCAACATACCGACCTGGTGTTCAGCGTCAACACGGACAGCAGCCTGTTCTGGGACAACCAGTCGCCGTTCCTGAGCCTGACCAACCTCATGCTGGATCAAGTCGCGCGCGGTCTGAAGCGCTCCGTCGCCGCACGACTGAAAGCGATGACCGAACTCCAGGATGGTTTCGGGGCGTTCCAAGGCTGAGGGGTCGATGCGCCTTTGTGCGCGACCGCGAGAACCCATTGACGACGACTGTGGGGTTGGACGACGGCTCGCCCGGCGCCTACACCGCGCCGGCGCGCCGCAGCG
>JACZKT010000039.1 GCA_014859905.1 Rubrivivax sp. | reverse complement strand
AGCAAAGCAGCGACGTCCATGGCGGCCATTGCCGCGCTCTCCAGGGTCAGGCTGCTGGGCTGGTCGTGGCTCGACCCGGCGCTTGGGATCGTCGGCGCGGTGTAGGTGGAGATGTGGGCCAAGGGCCTCATCGTCGACAATGATCGCCGAAATGCCCCGTCGCCTGCGCGGACAATCCGGCCACAGCAACCGGGAGACAGCGCGTGAAGCCCTATGACATCGAAGTGCAGCGCCTGAAGTCGATGAAACACGACAAGGGGCTGATCGAGATCAACATCGATGCCTTGGTGATGTCTCGCCCGATGCGCGACGACCAGTCCGCCACCAGCTGCCTGCGCCTGCGCCTGCCGGTGGAACACGCACGCACCTTGTTGATCCTGCTGAAGCAGCAGCTGGCCGAACTCGACAAGCTGCAGCCGCGCAGCCGCCGTTCAGGGCGCTGCTGAAGCCCAGGTCGCCATCAGCGGGTTCAGCCTGCACGGTGCCGTGTGCTGCGGCGCCGACAGGCGCCAGGCGCTGGAGCAACTCTGCCGCTATATCACCCACCCGGCTCTGGCCAATGAGCGCGTGCAATACAACCCTAACGGGCAGGTGGAGCGCAAGCTCAAGATCCCGTGGCGCGACGGGACCAGACATCTGGTGATGACGCCGCTAGAGTCCGTGCAGCGGCTGGCTGGGCTGTTGCCTCAGCCACGACTGCAGCCGCCGTCGCGCGCTCATAAGAAAATGCGATCAGTGGCAGCGCCTATTTCTTGCTAGACGGGGCTCCTGCGATGAACGAGAGTTCCGCTTTCTCGCTACCACTGGCAGAGCCTCTTCATGGCTACCATCCCGTCCGCCCCCCGCGGTCAGCTGTTCATCTGGACCGACGTCGACCCAGCCCACGATCCGGATTTCAATCGCTGGTACGACCGGGAGCACATGCAGGAGCGCATTGGAATTGCAGGGTTCGAGCGCGCGCGGCGCTTCCGTGCGGCAGCCGCTTGCCCACGTCCGTACCTCGCGCTGTACGACACCGAAAACCTCCAGGTGTTTCGAAGCACCGAGTACCGCCAGGCATTCGCTCGGCAGACCGAATGGTCCCGGCGCAACTTCGCGCGGATGCGCGACACGCAGCGCCGTGTCGGCGAATTGACGGTCGATGCCGGAGAGGGCGAAGGCGGTGCGTTGGCGCTCTTCGTGCTCGCCGACCTTAGCATGCCGCCGGCGCAGCTCGAGCCCCATTTCCGTCGCACCGTCGAGCGTGAACATGTGGTTCGTGCTTCGCTGCTGGACACCGACCTCGCATTGTCGTCACCCTTGTCCGCCGATGCCCCGCCGGCCCGCGCCGACAGAGTGGCGATGGTCGAGGCGACCGACGTCGACGCCGCGTTCGATGCGGCACAGAGACTTGCCCGACAACTGAGCGTCGACGCGGCCGATGGCGGCGTCTACGTGTTCCGGACTCTTTGGCGTCTCGGCGCATGAGCGCCAGATTTGCACCGTCGCCGCTCGACGCTGGACCGAGAATCTGAACATGCACTTGCCTGCCCGGACGATCGCGCATTGGCGTGAGCAGCTCGTCGCCAGTCGGTGCAGCGCGCGCGAGCTTGTCGACAAGGCGCTCGAAGCCGCGGTTCACGGCAGCGAGGCGAAGGCCACGTTCCTGGCCGTCCACGCCGAGGCGGCACGAGCGAGTGCGGAGGCGATCGACCTCCAGCGCAGGGCCGGTGTGCGCTTGCCTGCGCTCGCGGGAATTCCGATCTCGATCAAGGATCTGTTCGACGAAGCCGGCCAGGTCACCCGCGCCGGTTCGCGCGTCCTCGCCGACGCGGCGCCGGCGTTGGCAGATGCGACAGTCGTGAGTCGACTGCGAGCGGCCGGCGCCATCGTCGTCGGCCGCACCAACATGACCGAATTCGCGTATTCGGGGCTCGGCCTGAATCCTCACTACGGCACGCCCCGCAACCCTTGGGATCGCGCGGAAAGTCGCATCCCGGGCGGATCCTCCTCGGGCGCCGCGATTTCGGTGACCGATGGGATGGCGGTCGCTGCCATCGGCACCGATACCGGCGGCTCGGTGCGCATACCGTCGGCCTTGTGCGGACTCACGGGCTTCAAGCCGACCGCGGCTCGGGTGGCGGCCGACGGCTGCCTGCCGCTGTCGCCGAGCCTCGACTCGATCGGGACGCTTGCACGCAGCGTCGCCTGCTGCGCCGAGCTCGATGCGGTTCTGGCGGGTGAGACCTACGTGCCGGTTCCGTCAGCAAGCCTCGAAGGGCGGCGATTCGCGCTGCCCCGGACGCAGGCCTTCGAAGGCACCGACGCCGCCGTGGCGACCGCATTCGAAAACGCCCGTCGACGTCTCGAAGCCGCCGGTGCTGCATTCGTCGATCTCGACATCCCCGAGTTCGACGAGCTCGGCCGCATCAACCGAACCGGCGGCTTCGTCGCGGCCGAGGCCTGGGGGTGGCATGCCGACTTGATCGGGCAGCGCGAGCGCGACTACGACCCGCGCGTCGTGACGCGCATTCGCCGGGGCGGAGCGATCACCGCCGCCGAGTACATCGCCCTGCAGGCGGAGCGGCGGCGCTGGATCGCGGCCGTCGGCGAGCGATTGCGCGACGTCGACGCACTTCTGATGCCGACCGTGCCCGTCGTGGCGCCGCGCATCGCTGACGTGAGCGCCACCGACGAGGCCTACACGAGCGCGAATCTCCTGATGCTGCGCAATCCGACGTTCATCAACTTCCTTGATGGCTGCGCGCTGAGCCTGCCCTGCCATCGCCCGGGCGACGCGCCGGTCGGCTTGATGGTCGCGGGCACAGGCGGCGAGGACCGGCACGTGCTGGCCATCGGCTCCGCCATCGAGAAGGTCCTCTCAGGCAGCTGACGCCGACGACGTCGTGCCCGGGTCTACAGGCTCGGCGCCCGCGAGTGGAAGTCGGTCGCGCCCTGGTACGCGTGCCCCATGCGGAACAGCGTCGCCTCGTCGAACGGCCGGCCGATCAGCTGCATGCCGATCGGCAGGTCGTCGTTGTCGAAGCCGCATGGCACACTCATCGCCGGCAGCCCGGTCAGGCTCGCCACGCCGGTGAACTGCATGATGGCCGAGAGCATGTCCTCCTCGATGCCGTTGTCGATCACGACCGTCGTCGCGCCGATCGGAGTGGCGGTGAAGGGCAGCGTCGGGCAGACGAACACGTCGACCTCGCGGAACGCCGCGATGAACTCGTTGCGCAACAGGGTTCGATAGCGCTGCGCCTGCAGGTAGTGCGTGGCGAGCAGCAGCTCGCCGACTTCGAGCAGCGTGCGCACGTCGTCGCCGTAGTCCTGGGGCCGCTCGCGCAGCCAGCGCTGGTGGTAGGTGCTGGGCTCCGCCGATTCGATCGTCAGCTGCGCCGAGATGTTGCCGTGGATGTTCTCGATCTCGACGTCGACGCGCCGCGCGCCGAGCTTCTCGAACGTGTCGAGCGCCGCCTGGACCGCGTCGTGCACCGGCGGCTGAAGGTGTTGAAAGAAATAGCCCGGCACGACGCCGATGCGCAAGCCGCGCACCCCGTCTCCCAAGCCGGCGAGGTAGTCGGCGCAGGGTCGCGCGGCAGTCGTCGGGTCCTTCGGGTCGTGGCCTGCCATGGCGCCGAACATCAGCGCGCAGTCCTCGACGGTTCGCGCCATCGGCCCGGCGGTGTCCATGCTCCAAGCGAGCGGGATGATTCCGTGGTTGCTGACGCGGCCGTATGTCGGCCGGATGCCGGCCACTCCGTTGATCGCCGAGGGCAGCCGGATCGAGCCGCCGGTGTCCGTCCCGATCGCGGCGAAGCAGGTGCGCGCGGCCACCGCGACCCCCGAGCCACCGCTCGAGCCGGCCGGGAAACGTTCGCGGTTCCAGGGATTGCGGACGGCGCCGTAGTGCGGATTGGCCGAGGTGCCGCCCCACGCGAACTCGTGCATGTTGGTCTTGCCGATGAAGATTGCGCCGGCCTGGCGCAGCCGGGTCGCGATGGTCGCGTCGGCGTCGGGCAGCCAGTCGCCGAGCACTTTGCTGCCGGCGGTCGTGCGCGTGGCGCGCAAGGCGATGTTGTCCTTCAGGGCGATCGGGATGCCATGCAGCGGCCCGAGGTCATGGCCGGCCGAGGCCATGATCTCGGCCGCCTTCGCGACCTGCAACGCTTGTTCTTCGAACACCGTGATGTAGGCACGCAGACCGTCGTCGGTCGCGCGGATCCGCGCCAGCGCGGCCCGCACCAGGTCGACGGGAGACAGCTCGCGTGCGCGAACCCGGCGTGCGGCGTCTGCGAGACTCAGGTTCAGCAGCTCGTCATGGTCGCTCATGGCGCGTCCTCTCCCGCGTCCGCGCCGCCACCGGCGTGCGTCAGGACCGTGATCGGCAGCAGCTGCTGGTGGATGGCGGCGCTCATCTTCCGGCTCAACTCGTCGGCGGCCGGAATCCAGGCGTCGAGAATCGCCGCGACGGTGGCCTCGCGCTCAGGCGGAAGCGGCAGTGCCGCGTAACGCGCCAGCATTCGAGTGCGCGCGGCGCCGCTGTAGTTCGATTCGATCATCGGAAATCTCCGCTGCGGGAGGCGCCAGCGTCAGAGCTGCACGCCCTTGGTCAAGGCACCGTCGACGACCAGGTTGGTGCCGGTGATGAAGCTCGCCGCCGGGCTCGCGAGGAAAACCGTCGCGTTGGCCATCTCCTGGGGCGTCCCCATGCGGCCGGTCGGATTGAGCGCGAGCGCCTGCTTGAAGAATTCGGGGTTGCCCTGCTCGATCTGGTTCCAGACGCCGCCTTCAAAGTATGTGTTGCCGGGCGACACGCTGTTCGCGCGGATGCGCTTGGCCGCCAGATGGTACGCGAGGCCCTGCGTGTAGTGGACGATCGCTGCCTTGAAGGCGCCGTACGGACCCGAGGCAAAATCGATTTCCCGGGCCGAAACGCTCGAGATCGTCACGATCGCCGCGTGAGCGCTCTGCTCCAGGCTCGGCATGGCGGCTTCGACGAGGCGAACGGTGCCCATCATGTCGACATCGAAGCCGCGCTGCCAGCTCTCCTCGGCGCTCGGGATCGCCAGGGCGCTGACGTTGGCGATGACGACGTCGATGCCGCCGAGGGCGGCCCGTGCCGCGTCGACCCAGGCCTTCAGCGCAGTCGCATTACCGACGTCGCAGGCGGCACCGAACGCCTTGACCCCTCGCGCGTTGAGGGCCTGGACGCTCGCCGCCACCTCGTCCGCGTGCCGCGCGCAGATCGCCACGTGGGCACCTTCGCGCGCGAGCGTCTGCGCGATCGCCGCGCCGATCCCCTTGGTCCCGCCGGTGACCAAGGCCTTCAGTCCCTCGAGTTCGAGATCCACGGTGCGCTCCTGTCGATCGGCTCAAGGCATCGAGAGGTAGTTCTTCGTGATGCCCGCGCCCACGGTGTACTTCGGGTCGACGAAGTTGCCGAGCCGAACCTTGCCGCACTGGCTCAGCATCATGTATGCATCCCAGCGATCGTAGCCATAGTCCTGCTCCATCCACAGGATCAGCTCCTTGTAGGCGATCCGCGTCGCGTCCTCGAGCGGGCGGGCGCTGCCGATGGCCATGATCATCTGCTCGGTCTCGAGGCGCGGCCAATCGATCGCCCACCCCTTGATCAGGTCCACCTGGATCGTCGTCGTGCTCGAGTACTCGACAGCCGTGCCGCAGACCTCGCCATCGCCCTGGCAGGCGTGAGCGTCGCCGATGAAGACGCGGGCGCCGTCGGTGCGCACCGGCAGGTAAGTGATGCTGCCGGGGCCCATGTCGGGCAGGTCCATGTTGCCGCCGTGAGCATCGGGCGTCAGGCTGCTGAGCGAGTCGATCTGCGGCGAGCAGCTGAGCGTGCCGATGTGCGGCCGGTAAGGCAGCGTGACGCGCGGGCTCCAGTAGACGCCGTCCTCGTCGACATCGATCTTGCGCACGATCTCGGGCAACGAGTCGGCCAGCAACGCCGTGAAGCTGGTTCCGCTCAGCGCGCCGAACTGCGGGATCATGCAGCAGGTGCCACGCGGGTTCTCGCCGCGCGGCAGCATCGATTCGATGTAGACGGCGACGACGTCGCCCGGGGCCGCGCCCTCGACCATGATCGGGCCGTTCTGCGGGTTCACGAACGGCAGGGTCAGCACCTTCGATGGCAGATCCTGCGGCGTCCTGATCTTGCCTTCGAATGCATCGCGAGTGTCGACGACGACGCGATCGCCCGGCTTGACCGTCAGGACGGGGGCGGTGTATGGGCCGATCGTGTAGTGGAATTTGCCCTGCAGTGCCTCGGTGAGCGAATGGGTCACCGGGCCGCGGCCCTGTGCGACGCCGCGGGTGCGCATGATCGACGCATTGAGCCAGCTCATGGTTTCGTCTCCTGGTGACGTTTGGGGAAGCAGCTAGATCAGCAGATGCTGACGCACGTTCTCGGCCGTGACCTCGCCGGGGCCGATGGCCGAGACGATGCGGCCCTTTTCCATCACGTAGCAGCGCTCGCTGATCGCCAGGATGGTGTCGAGGTTCTGCTCGACGAAGACGATGGTCGTGCCGAGCTCCCTGCGCACCGATTGGAGCGCGTCGCAGATCATCTGCACGATCGACGGCTGGATCCCTTCGGATGGCTCGTCGAGGAGCATCAGCGTCGGATTGCCGACGAGGACGCGGCCGATCGCCAGCTGCTGCTGCTCGCCGCCCGACATCGTGCCGGCGAGCTGGACGCGCCGATCCGCGAGGCGAGGAAAGTATTGGTAGACGAGGTCGTGCAGCTTCTTGCCCTTGGGGCCGCCGATCAGCTCGCCGACGGCCAGGTTCTCGGCCACCGTCATGCGCGGGAAGACCTCGCGCCCTTGCGGCACGTAGCCGATGCCGAGCCGGGCGCGGGCGTCGCTCGGCAAGGCGGTGACGTCCTGCCCGTTCAGCGCGATCGATCCGCGCGTCGCGCGCAGCAGCCCGATCAGGCAGCGCATCGTCGTCGTCTTGCCGACGCCGTTCCGGCCGATCAGGCCGACGATCTCGCCCTTGGCGATGCGCATGTCGACGCCCTGCAGGATCGGCGTCGCGCCGTAGCTCGCGCCGAGCCCGCGGACATCGAGGACGGCCTCAGTCATGCGTCTTCCCCAGGTAGATCTCGGCGACTCGCGGGTCGCGGATGATCTCGGCGATCGGGCCACGCGCGAAGACCCGGCCGTAATGCAGCACGGTGACCTGCTTGGCGATCTGGCGGATGAACGCCATGTCGTGCTCGACGACGACCACGGTCATGCCTTCGGCGTTGAAGCGCTGGATCAGCTCGCCGGTGCGGAAGGTCTCGTCGGGCGACATGCCGGCGGTCGGCTCGTCCATCAGCATCAGGGTCGGCTTGAGCGCCAGCGCCATGCCGATCTCGAGCCACTGCTGCTGGCCGTGGGAGAGCTCGCCGGCGGCCTTGCCCTGGTCGGCGGTGAGCTCGAGGATCTCGAGCAGTCGATCCTCCTCTTCGGCGAGAAGGGCGCGCGGCACGTGGTGCTGCAAGGCGATGCGCACGTTCTGGCGCACGGGCAGCTCGCGGAACACGCTCGGTGCCTGCATCTTGATACTCATGCCGCGCTGGACGCGCTGGTACGGGCGCTGCCCGGTGACGTCGTGGCCGTCGAAGGCGATGCTCCCGGCGCTCGGCACATGCATTCCGACGACGAGCTTGAACAGCGTGCTCTTGCCGGCGCCGTTCGGACCGAGGATGGCCAAAACCTCGCCCCTGGAGGCCTGGATACGCTCCACGGAGACCACCTCGCGTCCGTTGTAGCTCTTCAGGATGCCGCGGCCTTCCAGCATCGCGGTCGCCTCCGTCATGAGCGCATGTACCGTCCCCCCGAGCCCTGCTGCAGGCGGGTCAGGCCGAGGTTGATGATGAACGCGATGGACAAGAGGATGAGGCCGAAGGCCATAGCCGTGGCGAAGTGACCCATGCGTGTTTCCTGGATCATCGCGGTGGTCATGACCCGCGTCTTGTTGCCCGAGCTCGAGGCGATGTTACCGCCCACCATCATGACCGCTCCCACCTCGCTGATAACGGCGCCGAACCCCGCGATGACCGCGGCCAGCAGAGCCACGCGGGCTTCACG
>JACZKT010000322.1 GCA_014859905.1 Rubrivivax sp. | reverse complement strand
GGGCCTGCATGAGTTCCACAGCCGTTGCCTACACACCATTGCCGGGCCGCAAGGCGCTGAGCCCGTGGGTGTTGTGGGGCCGTCTGCTGGTGGTGCCCTATCTGGTGGTGTTCGTCGTCTTCGTGCTCTACCCGGTGTTCTACGGGCTGTGGCTGGCGCGCGACCCGCAGAACTACGTCAAGCTCGCCAACGACCCGATCTTCTTCCGCACCGTCGTCAACACCACCGTCTTCCTGGTGCTGGCGATCAACGTCAAGATGGCGGTGGCGCTGTTCCTGTCGGGCTTCTTCGTCCGCACCAACTGGTGGATCCGGGCGCTGTCGCTGCTGTTCATCCTGCCCTGGGCGGTGCCGTCGATCCCGACCATCCTGTCGGTGCGTTTCATGCTGAACCCCGAGTGGGGCGTCATCAACACGACGATCTTCAGGCTGACCGGGCTGGACGGGCCGAACTGGCTCAATGACCCTACGCTCGCGCTCAGCTTCGCGATGTTGATGCACATCTGGAAGTCGCTGCCCTTCTGGACGCTGATCCTGATCGCCGGACGGCTGGCGATACCCGGCGAACAGTACGAAGCCGCCAGCGTCGACGGCGCGACCTCGTGGCAGAAGTTCCGCTTCATCACCTGGCCTTCGATGAAGGGCCTGTACTTCACGTCGACGATCCTGTCGATGATCTGGACGCTGGGCGACTTCAACAGCGTCTACCTGCTCACCGGTGGCGGGCCGGCCGACCTGACACACGTGCTGGCCACGCTGGGCATCCGCTACCTGCGGCTGGACGAGATCGAACTCGCCATGGCGTCGATCGTGGTGGCCTTGCCGCTCGTGCTTCCGCTCGTCTACATCATGATGAAGAGGCTGAGCAAATGAGGCGCCGCCTGACGCTCAAGCGCATCACCGGCGAAGCCAAGCTGCTGCTCATCGGCATCCCGGTGCTGCTGTGGACGCTGATCCCGGTCTACCACCTGTTCCTGTTCGCGATCTCCGAGCGCGACTCTGCCACCTCGGGGCGTCTGTGGCCGAAGAACCCGACGCTGCAGAACTTCGAGATCGTCTTCGGCCAGAAGCACTTCTACCTCAGCCATTTCTGGGTGCAGCTCGGCAACTCGCTGATGATTGCCGTGGCGGTGGGTGTGATGACACTGTTCATCGCCACCGCGGCGGCGTTCTCCATCAGTCGGCTGAAGGTGCGCGGCGGCCGCACGGTGATGAACCTGGCGCTGTTCACCTACTTCATCCCGGCCGCCTTCCTGGCCGTGCCGATGTACAAGACGATGGCCAACTATGGCCTGCTCAACAACCGCTGGTCGCTGGTGCTGGCGATGGTGACGATCGCCTCGCCCTATTGCATCTGGGTGCTCAAGCAGGCCTCCGACAAGCTGCCGTGGGAGCTCGACGAAGCCGCGCGCATCGACGGCGCCACGCCACTCCAGCTGTTCCGCCTGGTCTACGTGCCGCTGATGGTGCCTTCGCTGGTGGCGGTGGGCACCTATGCCTTGCTGCTGGCGTGGAACGAATACCTCTACGGCTTCCTGCTGCTGTCCAAGGAAACCGACCTCACGCTGGCGGTGGCCTTGGGCAACTTCCTGGCCGCCGACGATTCACCCTGGGAGCTGCTGATGGCCACCGGTTTCGTCTACGCGCTGCCGCCGGCGGCGATCTACTACGCCTTCAAACGCTACATGGTGTCGGGCCTGACCGCCGGCGCCGTGAAATCATGAACCCCCACGCTTGTCGCTACGCGCCGTCGCTGCCCCCCAAGGAGGCGCAGGCCGCCCTTGGGGCGGCCCGGCGGGCGGCCTGAGGAAGTCAGATGGCAGCCGTCTCGTTCCACGACATCCACAAGGCCTACGGCAAGGTCAAGGTCATCCACGGCATCGGCTTCGACATCGCCGACGGTGAATTCGTCGTCCTCGTCGGCCCTTCGGGCTGCGGCAAGAGCACGCTGCTGCGCATGCTGGCCGGGCTGGAGGAGATCACCGGCGGCGAGATCCGCATCGACGGCAAGGTCGTCAACGATCTCGAGAGCAAGGACCGCGACATCGCGATGGTCTTCCAGAGCTACGCGCTGTATCCGCACATGACGGTGCGCGAGAACATGGCCTTCAGCCTGCGCCTGCGCAAGGCCGACAGGAACACCACCGAGGAGCGGGTGGCCAACGCCGCGCGCATCCTCAACCTCGGCCCGCTGCTGGAGCGCTATCCGCGTGAACTCTCCGGCGGCCAGCGCCAGCGCGTGGCGATGGGCCGTGCCATCGTTCGAGACCCCAAGGTGTTCCTGTTCGACGAGCCGCTCTCCAACCTCGACGCCAAGCTGCGCGTGGCCATGCGCGCCGAGATCAAGGCCCTGCACCAGCGCCTGAAGACGACCACGGTGTACGTCACGCACGACCAGATCGAGGCCATGACGATGGCCGACCGCATCGTCGTCATGCACGACGGCATCATCGAGCAGATCGGTACGCCGCTGGAACTCTTCGACCATCCGGCCAACCTGTTCGTGGCCCAGTTCATCGGGTCGCCGGCGATGAATGTCTTCGACGGCACGGTGCGCGACGGTGCGGTCGAGGCGCTGGGTGCGCGCTGGCCGCTGCCGGCTGCGGTGGCTGCCGTGGCGGCGCAAGGCCAGGCCGTGCACTACGGCATCCGGCCCACCGACCTGATGCTCGCCGACGGCGGCATTGCCGGGCAGGTGGTGGTGGTCGAGCCCACCGGCGCCGAGACCGAACTGCTGCTGCAATTGGGCGATGCGCAACTCGTCATGGTCATGCACGGCCGCACGACGGCCCGGCCCGACCAGACAGTGCATCTGGCGCTGGACGCCGAGAAGGCGCATGTCTTCGACGCCGCCAGCGGGCAGCGCCTGGGGTGAACCAAGACGGCTTGCGGGCAGGAGTTTCGATGAGCAGGCCAGGGGTGCCGGTGACGATCGTGGTGATGGGGGTCAGCGGCTGCGGCAAGAGCACGGTGGGGTGCGCACTGGCGGCGGCGCTGGGCCTGCCCTTCATCGAAGGCGACGAGCTGCACCCGCCGCGCAACGTGGCGCTGATGGCCGCCGGCACGCCGCTTACCGACGAAGACCGCCTCGACTGGCTGCAGGCGGTGGCCGCCGCGCTGGCCGGCGCCGCCGACAGCGGTGCCGTCGTGGCCTGCTCGGCGCTCAAGCGCCGCTATCGCGACATGCTGCGCAGCGGCGCGCCGGCGCTGCGCCTGGTGCACCTGACGGGTGAGCCGGCGCTGCTGGCCGAGCGCCTGCAAAGGCGCAGCGGCCACTACATGCCGGCATCGCTGTTGCAGAGCCAGCTCGACATCCTGGAGCCACCGCAGGCCGACGAAGCGGCAATCACACTGGACGTGACGGCTGCACCCGAACACGTGGTCGCCGCCCTGCAACGACAACTGGAGCCCGCCGCCGCATGATCACTGCCGCCACCTTCCGTCTCGATGGCCGTGTCGCGCTGGTCACCGGCTCGTCGGCCGGCATCGGCTACGCACTGGCGCGGGGTCTGTGCCAGACCGGAGCCACGCTGGTACTCAACGGCCGTGACCCGGCGCGCCTGGCCGTGGCGCAGCAGGCTTTGGCCGACGAAGGCCTGGCGGTGCACGCCCGCGCCTTCGACGTCTGCGACCCGGCAGCGGTGGCCACCGCGGTGGCTTCGATCGAGGCCGAGGTCGGCGCCATCGAGGTGCTCGTCAACAACGCCGGCATGCAGCGCCGCGCACCCTTCCACGAATTCGCGCTCGCCGACTGGCAGCAGCTGATGCGCACCAACGTCGACAGCATGTTCATCGTCGGCCAGGCGGTGGCGCAGCGCATGGTGCCGCGCCGGCGCGGCCGCATCATCAACATCTGCTCGGTACAGAGCGAACTGGGCCGCCCCGACATCGCGCCCTACACGGCCAGCAAGGGGGCGGTGAAGATGCTGACCAAGGGCATGGCCATCGACCTGGGCCCCTACGGCATCACCGTCAACGGCCTCGGCCCTGGCTACTTCAAGACCGAACTCACCGCGCCGCTGGTCGCCGACGAGGTTTTCAGCGCCTGGCTGATCAAGCGCACGCCCAGCCGGCGCTGGGGCGAGGTCGAGGACCTGGCGCCGGCGGCGGTATTCCTGGCCAGCGACGCGGCACGCTTCGTGAACGGCCATATCCTCTACGTCGACGGCGGCGTCACCGCCACGCTCTGATCGCCAAGGTTTCATCGCCATGACCACCTTCACCAAGATCATTCTCCATACCGACGCCGAAGGCCGTGCGCGCTTCCGCGAGGAAGCGCTGGAGTTGACCGAGGGCAAGCCGGCGGCACGGCTGTCGCCGCTGCTGCCCAGCGGCGGTTACCAGTTGCGCGAGAGTCCCGTCGGCTTTCGCAGCGACTTCCACTGCACCGAAAACCCGCAGTGGGTCTTCATCCTGCGCGGGCAGATGGAGATCGGCCTGCAGGACGGCAGTTCGCGCGTCTTTTCCCCCGGGCAGCACTTCTTTTCGGCCGACCTGCTGCCGGCCGGCGCCGCCTTCGACGCACGCGTTCACGGCCACTGGAGCCGGCAGGTCGGCGACGAGCCCCTGGTCACCTTGTTCGTGCGCGATCGATGACCAAGATCAAGAACGTCCACGGCAACACGCTCGACCGCCTGGGCGAGGCCATCGTGGCCGGCCGCTACCTGCCGGGTACCGCGATCCCGCCGGAACCGACGCTGTGCGAAGAGCTCGGCGTCAGCCGCACGGTCATCCGCGAGGCTGTCAAGTCGCTGGTGGCGAAGGGCTTGCTGATCACCGGGCCCAAACTCGGTACGCGCGTGCTGCCCTCGGACGGCTGGAACTGGTTCGACCCCGACGTCGTGGCCTGGCAGAGCAAGGCCGGCCTGACGCGCGAGTTCCTGCGCGACGTGCAGGACATGCGGCGCATCGTCGAGCCGGCGGCGGTGCGGCTGGCGGCCGAGCGTGCCACGGCGCCGGACGTGGCGGCCATCGAAGCCGCCTACGAGGGCATGCGGGAAGCCATCGAGCAGGGCGGCGACTACGTGCACCACGACCTGCTGTTCCACCAGGGCCTGCTGCGCGCCTGCCACAACCGCATGCTGGTGCAGATGAGCAAGGCGCTGGGCGCCTTGCTGCGCACCGCCTTCGAGATCTCCACCGCGCGGCCCGACGGGCCGGCATCGTCGCTGCCCATGCACCGCGACGTGCTCGACGCCGTGATCGCGCGTGCGCCGCTGCGGGCGGAACAGGCGGCGCTGAAGTTGATCGACAGCGCACGCGACGACATCGAAGCCGTGCTGTCGTCGCGGCGCAAGTTGCCATCGGTGGTGGCGCCGGCACAAAAGCTGAAGGGACGCGCCGTGACGGCGCTGGCAAAGGAAGACACAAGATGAGACTCCTGATCACCGGCGGCGCCGGATTCGTCGGCGCGCGGCTGGCGCGCACGCTGCTGGCAAGCGGCACCCTCGCCGGGCGGGCGATCGAGTCGCTGGTGCTGGCCGACCAGGCGCCAGCCCCGGCCGACCTGATGGCCGACCCGCGCGTGGCGTCGCGCGTGGAGCCCTTGCTGGCCTCGTGCGAGGCCCTGCGCGACGAGCCCTTCGACGGCGTCTTCCACCTCGCGTCGGCGGTGTCGGGTGAATGCGAGACCGATTTCGAACTCGGCCTGCGCTCCAACCTCGACAGCACGCGCTCGCTGCTCGACGCGCTGCGCCACCGCGTCCAGCGCGGCGCGGCGCCGGCACGGCTGGTGTTCTCGAGTTCGGTCGCCGTGTTCGGCCCCGACCCCGCGTTGCCGCTGCCCGCGGTGGTGGCCGACGACACGCTGCCGGCGCCGCAGACCAGCTACGGCACGCACAAGCTGATCTGCGAACACCTGCTGGCCGACTACACGCGCAAGGGCTACATCGACGGCCGCGCCGCGCGCCTGATGACGGTGACGGTGCGCCCCGGCCGGCCCAATGCCGCGGCGAGTTCCTTCTTCAGCGGCATCATCCGCGAGCCGCTGGCAGGCGAGCAGGCCATCTGCCCGGTGTCGGCCGACGTGTCGCACCCGGTGTCGTCGCCGCAGCGCACGGTCGAGGGGCTGATCAGGGTCTATGAAGCCAGCCGCGAGGCGTTTCAGGGCCGCAGCGCGCTCAACCTGCCGGCGCTCAACGTCACCGTGCAGCAGATGCTCGATGCGCTGGAAGCGGTGGCCGGGCCGCAGGTGCGCTCGCGCGTGCGCTTCGAGCGCGACGAACGCATCGCCGGCATCGTCGCCAACTGGCCCCGCGGCGCCTCTGCAGCGCGTGCAGCGCGGCTCGGTCTGGCACCGGAGACACGCTTCGAGGACATCATCCGCCAGTACATCGCCGACTGCGCCGGCACGCCTGCAGCGCTGAAGGGAATGAAGCCGTGAACCAGATCGATCTCGAGGACCGTGTCGCCATCGTCACCGGCGGCGCCCAGGGCATCGGCTACGCCAGCGCCGAGCGGCTGCTCCAATCGGGCGCTCGTGCCGTGCTGTGGGACATCGACGCAGCGCGGCTGGACATGGCCTGCGCGGCGCTGGCGGCGCACGGCCCGGTACGCGGCGAAGTCGTCGAACTCACCGACGATGCGGCGGTGGCCACCGCCACCGCCAAGGCGCTGGCCATCGAGGGCCGCATCGACGTGCTCGTCAACAACGCCGGTATCACCGGCGGCAACGCGCCGACCTGGGAGCTGGACCCCGCGGTGTGGCGGCGTGTCATCGAGGTCAACCTGATCGCGCCCTATCTCACCTGCCGCCATGTCGTGCCGGCGATGGTGGCACGCGGCTGGGGCCGCATCGTCAACATCGCCTCGGTGGCGGGCAAGGAAGGCAACCCCAACGCCTCGCACTACAGCGCCAGCAAGGCAGGCTTGATCGCGCTGACCAAGTCGCTGGCCAAGGAGGTGGCGACCAAGGGTGTGCTCGTCAACGCCATCACGCCGGCGGTGGCCAGGACGGCGATGTTCGAGCAGATGACGCAGGCCCACATCGACTACATGTTGGGCAAGATCCCGATGGGGCGTTTCGTCGAAGTGGGCGAGGTGGCAGCGATGGTGGCCTGGCTGGCGAGCGAGGACTGCTCGTTCTCCACCGGCGCGGTGTTCGACCTCACCGGCGGCCGGGCCACCTACTGAGCGCCCCCAGGGCCGGGTCCGCCCGGCGCCCCCCCCGCGGGGGTTCAAGCAAAGTGGCGGAGCCACATTTGCTTGAGAAGTTCAGGCCACGACGCGCCCCGTCACCGGGTACTGCGGGTCGGTGTAGCCGAACGTGGATGCGTGCCCGGGCGGCACGCGTTCGTCGACCCAGCGTTCGTCTTCCGCGGTGACCTGCACCGACAGGGCAGCGACGTAGTCGTGCCACTGCTCCAGCGTGCGCGGGCCGGCGATCACCCCGCTGACCAGCCGGTTGTTCAGCACCCAGGCGATGGCCAGTTGCGTCGCGCTCACCCCGCGTGCCTCGGCATGGGCGCGAAAGGCCTGCGCCAGCGCGATGGACTCCTGTCGCCATTCGGTCTGCATCAGACGTCGGTCGGCGCGTGCCGCACGACTGTCGGCGGGTGGCTGCGCCTCGGGGCTGTACTTGCCGGTGAGCACGCCACGCGCCAGCGGGCTATAGGTGACGGCGCCCAGGCCGTAGTGCGCGCAGGCCGGCAGCACCTCGAGCTCGATGCCGCGTGTCACCGCGCTGTACGGCGGCTGGCAGGCGACGGGCGGCGGGATGCCCATGCGCCGGCTCGCTTCCACCAGGCGGGCCAGGCGCCAGGCGCGGAAGTTGGACACGCCGTAGTGCAGGATCTTGCCGCTGTCGATCAGCCGCGCCATCGTCGCCAGCGTTTCCTCCACCGGCGTTGTCTCATCGTCGCGGTGCATGTAGTAGAGGTCGATCCAGTCGGTGCCCAGGCGCTTCAGGCTGTCGTCGACGGCGCGCGTGATCCAGCGCCGCGACAGGCCGCGGTCGTTGGGCGCGTCACTCATCGGGTTGGCGACCTTGGTCGCCAGCACCCAGCGCGAGCGGTCGGCCTTGATCAGGCGGCCGACCATGCGCTCGGATTCGCCCTGGGCATAGGCGTCGGCGGTGTCGATGGCGTTGACGCCGGCCTCGCGCGCGGCGTCGACGATGGCGCCGGCCTGCTCCTCGGCGGTCTGGTCGCCGAACATCATGGCACCCAGCCACAGCGGCGACACCTTGAGGCCGCTGGCGCCGAGCGATCGATAGGCGGGCAGGGTGCTCACGTCGCCGTCCTAGCCGATGCGCCCGAGCAGCAGGTACTCCATGAGTGCCTTCTGCACGTGCATCCTGTTTTCGGCCTCGTCCCAGACGACCGACTGGGGCCCGTCGATGACCTCGGCGGTGACCTCCTCGCCGCGGTGCGCCGGCAGGCAGTGCATGAACAGCGCGTCAGGCTGCGCCACGGCCATCATCTCCTCGTCGACGCACCAGTCGACGAAGGCCTTGCGGCGCTCTTCGTTTTCGGCCTCGTAGCCCATGCTCGTCCAGACGTCGGTGGTGACGAGGTGCGCGCCGGCACAGGCTTCGAGCGGGTGGTTGAAGACCTTGTAGCAGTTCGTGTCGCGGATGCCGGCCACCGCGGGGTCGACCTCGTAGCCGCTGGGCGTGCTGACATGCACGGTGAAACCCAGTACCTCGGCCGCCTGCAGCCAGGTGTTGGCCATGTTGTTGCCGTCGCCGACCCAGGCGACGACCTTGCCCCGCAGGCACCGGAGCGGGTCGGCGTCGCCGCCCCGCGCGCCGCGGTGTTCGATGTAGGTGTAGACGTCGGCCAGGATCTGGCAGGGGTGGTATTCGTTGGTCAGGCCGTTGATGACCGGCACGCGCGAGTGCGCGGCAAAGCGTTCGATCTTGGTCTGCTCGTAGGTGCGGATCATCACGATGTCGACCATGCGGCTGATCACGCGCGCGGTGTCCTCCACCGGCTCGGCGCGGCCGAGTTGGGTGTCGCTGGTGGTCAGGTTGAGCACCGAGCCGCCCATCTGGTACATGCCGGCCTCGAAGCTGACGCGCGTACGCGTGCTGGCCTTCTCGAAGATCATTGCCAGCGTGCGGTCGACCAACGGCTGGTAGCGTTCGTAGTTCTTGAAGCGCGTCTTGACGATGCGCGTGCGCTCGAACAGGTAGGCGTACTCCTCGGCGCGCAGGTCCTTGATCTGCAGGAAGTGTTTCATCAGCGAGTCGCCGGGCCTCATGCTTCGGCCAGGAAGCTCTTCACCAGCGGGCACAGCAGGTCGACGATCTGCTGGGCCTCGTTCGCGCTCAGGACCAGCGGCGGCACGAGGCGGATCACGTTGTCGGCGGTGACGCTGATCAAGAGCCCAGCCGTTGCGGCGCGGCCGACCAGCACGCCGCAGGGGCGGTCGAGTTCGATGCCGATCATGAGGCCGGCGCCGCGGATCTCCTTCACGCCCGCCAGTGCGCCGAGCTCGCGGGCCAGGCCGGCGCGCAGCAACTCGCCCACCGCGGCGGCGTGGGCCAGCAGGCCATCTTCTTCCATGATGCGCAGCGTCTCGACGCCGGCGCGCATGGCCAGCGGGTTGCCGCCGAAGGTGGTGCCGTGGTTGCCTGGGCCGAGCACGTTCGCGGCCCGCGGCCCGGCGACGATGGCGCCGATCGGCACACCCGAGCCCAGCCCCTTGGCCAGCGGCATCACGTCGGGAACGATGCCGGCCCACTGGTGCGCGAACCACTTGCCGGTGCGGCCGATGCCGCACTGCACTTCGTCCAGCATCAGCAGCCAGCCGCGCTCGTCGCAGACCCGGCGCAGGCCCTGCAGGTAGTCCCAGCGCGAGGCGTTGATGCCGCCCTCGCCCTGTATCGTCTCCAGGAAGACGGCGACCACGTCGGGGTGGCTGCGCGCCACCTCTTCGATGGCCGCCAGGTCGTTCAGCGGCACACGCACGAAGCCTTCGACCAGCGGCTCGAAGCCCTTCTGGACTTTCGGGTTGCCGGTGGCCGACAGCGTGGCAATCGAGCGGCCGTGGAAGGCCTTCTCGTAGACGATGATCTCGGGCCGGGTGATGCCCTTGTCATGGCCGAACTTGCGCGCGATCTTGAGCGCGCCCTCGTTGGCCTCGAGCCCGGAGTTGCAGAAGAACGCGACCTCCAGGCCCGAAATCTCGCACAGCTTGGCCGCCAGCTGCTCCTGCAGCGGCACCTCGTAGTAGTTGGAGCTGTGGATCAGCTTGCCGATCTGGTCCTGCAGCGCCGGCACCAGCTGCGGGTGGGCGTGGCCGAGCGTGTTGACGGCGATGCCGCCCAGGCCATCGAGGTACTTGCGGCCCTCGGTGTCCCAGAGCCAGCAGCCGCGGCCGTGCGACATCGCGATCGGCAGCCGGCCGTAGGTGTTCATCACATGCGGCATTGGCCTCAGGGTCTGTGCGACGACGGGTTCGGGGGCATTCATGGGCGGCGTCCTGGCTGGCCGGCAAGACATGCCGCGCGTCGGCGCTGCGGTCACCTTGCGGGTGCAGCGATTCTAAAGGGCGCAGCTTCCCCGGCCGATCGGAGGCAGGGCAGGGGCCGCAGGTACCTCATGCCTGCTGCAATGCAGCAAGCCGCATGCACAATGCAGGCCTTGCGTCACGCGCGCCTGCGAGCCGTTTCGAACCCGGCGGGCGTTCATGCGTGGCCGTTGCCGATGAGACCCACCCCACCGCGTCAGTTCGTCATCCAGGGCATCACCGTTGCGGGCCGCACCTTCCGGCCCAGTGACTGGTCAGAGCGCCTGGCCGGCGCCATGTCGTCGTTCAGGCCCGGTGGCGGGGCCGGCGGCATCGGCGCCTACATCGGCTACTCGCCCTACTGCGTGCCGCAGGTCGTCGACGGCGTGAAGTGCGTGCTGGTCAGCGAGGCCCTCAAGGACATTGAACCGATGGCCTGGGACTTCGTGATGAACTTCGCCCGCGACAACGAGCTGCCGGTGAACGAGGTTTGTGTCCTGCCCGCGCCCGGAACCGACCGCAAGCCCTAGGGTCATCGACGGCCCGCAGCACTGGCGCCAGAAACACGAAGGGCCCGCAGTGCGGGCCCTGGTGGCTTGCAGGCCGGGCGCTCAGGCGGCCAGCGCCAGGGCCTTGACCTTGGCCGACAGGCGGCTCTTCAGGCGGGCGGCCTTGTTCTTGTGGAAGATGCCCTTGTCGGCGACCGAGTCGATGACGCTTTGCGCCGACTTGAAGAGTTCGGTGGCCTTGGCCTTGTCGCCGCCGACGACGGCCTTGTGCACATTCTTGACGACGGTGCGAAAACGCGAGCGCATCGAGGTGTTGGCGGCGTTCAGCACCACGTCCTGGCGCGCGCGTTTGCGGCCCGAGGCGAGGCGAACGGTTTTCTTCTTGGCTTTGGTCGAGGTGGCCATGCTGTAGCGTTGGAGCCCGTGGTCGAGCCCGTTGGGAACAAAGACCGCGAAGTATAGCATCAGCGGCTGTGAACCTTTTCAAAGCCGCCTCCACCGTTTCCCTGCTGACCCTGGTTTCGCGTGTCACGGGGCTCGTGCGCGAGCAGCTCATCGCGGCGAGTTTCGGCGCCAGCGCGGCCACCGACGCCTTCAACGTCGCCTTCCGGCTGCCCAACCTGTTCCGGCGCCTGTTTGCCGAAGGTGCGTTCTCGCAGGCCTTCGTGCCCATCCTAGCCGCGACGCGGGAACGCGAGGGCGACGCCGCCACGCGACGGCTCGTCGACGCCGTGGCCACCGTGCTGGCCTGGGCGCTGCTGCTGACCTGCGTCATCGGCGTGGCCGCGGCACCGGTGCTGGTGTGGGCCATGGGTGCCGGGCTCAGGCAGTTCGACACCGCGGTGGTGCTGACACGCTGGATGTTTCCCTACATCGGCTTCATGTCGATGGTGGCGCTGGCCGCCGGCATCCTGAACACCTGGAAGCGTTTCGCGGTGCCGGCGGTGACGCCGGTGCTGCTGAACCTGAGCGTCATCGCCGCCGCCTGGTGGGGGGCACCGCGGCTGGCCGCTGCCGGCATCGACCCGATCCATGCCCTGGCCGGTGGTGTCATGCTCGGTGGCGTCCTGCAGGCAGCAGTGCAGGTGCCGGCGCTGGCCGCCATCGGCATGCTGCCCCGTTTCGGCCTGTTGCCCGGCGCTATCGCACGCGCCTGGCGCCACCCGGGTGTGGGCCAGGTGCTGCGGCAGATGGCGCCGGCGTTGCTGGGGGTGTCGGTGGCGCAGATCTCGCTGCTCATCAACACCCAGATCGCGTCGCACCTGGCAGTGGGCGCGGTGTCCTGGCTGACGTACGCCGACCGCCTGATGGAGTTCCCGACTGCGCTGCTGGGTGTGGCTCTGGGGGTGGTGCTGCTGCCGCAGCTGGCCGCGGCGCAGGCGCGGCAGGACATGCATGAATACTCCGAGATGCTCGACTGGAGCCTGCGCCTGGTGCTGCTGCTGGCCTTGCCCTGCGCGCTGGCGCTGCTGCTGTTCCCGGTGGGCCTGATCTCGGTGCTGTACCACTACGGCGCCTTCAGCGCCGCCGACGTCGAGATGACCGTGCGCGCGCTGCGCGGCTACGGCGTCGGGCTGCTGGGCCTGGTCGCGATCAAGGTGCTGGCGCCGGCCTTCTATGCCCGCATGGACATCCGCACGCCGGTGAAGATCGCCATCGGCGTGCTGTTGGCCACGCAGGCGCTCAACCTCGTGCTCGTGCCCTGGCTCGGCCACGCCGGGCTGGCGCTGGCGATCGGCCTCGGGGCCCTCGTCAACGCCGGCTTCCTGCTCGGCGGCCTGCTGCAGCGCGGCGTGTACCGGCCACGGCCGGGCTGGAGTGGTTTCATGGTGCGCGTGGCGGTGGCCAACGTGGCGCTTGGCGCCGCGCTGGCGTGGGCGGCGCAGGGCATCGACTGGATCGGCCTGCAGGCACGCTGGGGCCAGCGCGCCACGGCCGTGGCCGCGGTGCTGGTCGGCGTGGCCCTGCTGTACTTCGCCGTGCTCGCCGCCTGCGGCCTGCGGCCACGGCATCTGCTGCGTCGCCGCTGACCTACACTGGCGTCAATGTCCGGCCCCTTGCATTTCGTAGCGCCCACGGCCCTGGAGTACTTTGCCGCATTGGTGGCCGACGATGCCAGCCTGCCGGTGCTCGAAGCCGCCGTGGCCGTGGCGCAGGACGACAACCCGGGCCTGGATGTGCAGGGCGTGCTGGCGCACATCGACGGCCTGGCCGACCGCCTGTGCCGGCGCATTCCCGCCGATGCCGCACCACTGCAGCGGCTGCGGCTGCTCAACCGCTACTTCTTCCAGGAGCTGGGCTTCGCCGGCAATGTCAACGACTATTACGACCCACGCAACAGCTACCTGCCCGAGGTCTTGCAGACGCGTCGAGGCATTCCGCTGACGCTGGCCCTGCTCTACATCGAAATGGCCACACAGGCCGGGCTGCACGCGCAGGGGGTGTCCTTCCCGGGGCACTTCCTCGTCAAGCTGCGCCTGCCCCGCGGCGAAGTCATCATCGACCCCTTCAACGGCCGGTCGCTGTCGCGGGCAGAGCTCGACGCGCTGTTGCAGCCGCTGCGCACGGAGCGGGGCCTGGTCGATGACGACGAGGCGCCGCTGGGCCTGTTCCTGCAGGCGGCGTCGGCGCGCGACGTGGTGGCGCGGCTGCTGCGTAACCTGCGCGAAATCCACCGCGGTGCCGACGATCTGGAACGTCTGGCGGCCGTGCTGCGGCGGCTGGTGATTCTGCTGCCGCAGGCCGGCGACGAGCGGCGCGAGCTGGCGCTGGTGCTGGCCGAGCTGGGCCAGCACGGCCTGGCCGCCGACGAACTGGCGGTGTACCTGCAGCAACGGCCGTCGGCCAGCGACGCCGAGGGCCTGCACCGCCAGCTCGCGGCGTGGCGGAGCCTGCGTTGAATGGCTGCGGTTTCGGTGTGAACGAGCGATGAAGCAGATCCCGCTGGCCATCGGCCCCGAGCCCTTGCCCACCTTCGACAATTTCGTTCCCGGTGCCAACGCCGCAGCCTTGCAGCACCTGCGCACGCTGGTGCTGCCGGCCGCACCCGTGTACCTGTGGGGCCCGCCGGGCAGCGGCAAGACC
>JACZKT010000321.1 GCA_014859905.1 Rubrivivax sp. | reverse complement strand
GAGCTAAGCGGGCGACGACGGCAGGACGCCAGGCCCGGGCTGGCGAAAATGTACCGCGTACCGCCAGACCGGGCCTGGTGGCCTGCCGTTGGCGCTCCGCTTGAGCGAGGGGTTAGGCCCCAACTCGAATAAACGTTGCCCGCTTCTCACTCTTGCTGACAACTACAAAGTCCGTAAGTGCGACTGTCGCTTGAGTGCAGGCTAGACCAGGCTGGCCCGTCGCGTGAATGTATTCAACTCGAATTTCTTCTTCATCCTCTACGACCCGGCGAATTGAAAGCCCGTGGCAACCATTCGGGCCAGTTCCTTGAGACAGGCCGACTACCATGTTCTTAGAGAAATCGACCTGAGGACGCTCTGTCTTTGGATACGTTTGTGGTTCGTGCTTCTGCCAAGCAGCCTGCCACTCGCTATCGCTTCGAATTACATATGTCTCCTGCAAATCGGTCGTGGGCCAAAATGCGGCAATCCGACTCGCACTCAATTCAACTGACTCGAACGTACTGGAACCACCGCATGCGGCAAGTACGGCGACCAGTGTGACGGTTATCAAGAATCGGAGGTCAGAAATCATAGCGTCTCCATCGTGAAGTCTTTCTATTGTCCAACAAAGCACTCCCAGGTGACATGTTCGGCTTCACAGGGTCAGGCGAGAGGTACACGGCTGCGCCTTGGGGCCTAACGTTTGAGCTAAGCGGGAGACAACGGCAGGCCGCGCGGAAGCATGATGAACATACTGCTGTAGCGCGGCCTGCCGTTGGCTCTCCGCTTGAGCGAAGGGTTAGGCCGCACTGCAGCCACGCTCGCTTGCTGCGACTTCGCCAAGCGCTCCTGCTGAAGAACAATATGATCGCAACGACGACCCATATGCTGAGGCTTTGCTACGCAATCGACAAGCGCATGATGGCAGCGGCTCCGGCTAGCAATGCGATGGCTTCAAGGAGGTCGCCTTGCATCCGGCGAGCATGAAGCTCGCGCACGGTCAGCTTGAGTATTCCGGCACGCCAGGCGCGATGCAACAAGGCACCGCCAACGACGAAGAACAGCGCGTAGACGCCGACCGTGACCAACGTCGTGCGCGAGCCGGGAGAAAGGAATGTGAGGCAGGCAAGCGCCACAAGACTGACCTGTGCCAAGACTGAGGCGAACCGGAGCGGATTCGGGTTCGGATTCGGATTGTCAGGCTTCGAATTCATGGGGCATGGAGGTCTGCGAGACCCGAACGTGCGGCCTAACGTTCGAGCTAACCGGCCCGCGGAGGCAGGACGCCTTGGCCCGGACTGAGAAAATGTACCGCGTACCTCAGTCCGGGCCAAGGTGGCCTGCCGTAGCGGGTCCGGTTGAGCGAGGTGTTAGGCCGACAGCGTGATGACAGCTGCATGGTGTGGCAACAGGGAAGACGCACTGTAGCTTTGCCGCGGCGCGAGGCGAGTGTGCCGAAGCGGGACATGGATGACGCGGTGACACCGTGAAACTGACTGAACATTTGTTCCCGACTGCGCGTCAGCGCAGGCGCAAGACGTGTTCACGATGGCCGGCATGGCGAAGGCGCCCTGCGAGGACAGAGACTCGCGCCCTGAGCCGCCGCGGTGTGGCGTTGCCGGAGCGGGACAATGCTGAACGCGGCGGCTGCGTTGGCTTGCTTGCTGGCGGATGAGCCGATCCGACGTTGATGGGTGGGCGAGAAGGCTTGGCATTGATTTGGCATTCAACAGGGTGCCGGCGAGTGAGCCGCTGCGAGCAAAGGCATCGCCGGCACGGCGAGTTTGACAATGCTGCGATGTGCTGAGGCGTCTCACTCGGCGGCCTAACGTTCGAGCTAAGCGGGCGACGACGGCAGGACGCCAGGCCCGTGCGGCGCATGATGAACAGAGGCGCCGCGCGGGCCTGGTGGCCTGCCGTTGGCGCTCCGCTTGAGCGAGGGGTTAGGCCTGCTTGGCGACATGTGCGCTAACCAGTTCTTCAACCTTTGCTTCAAACTCGAAGTCCTGCGTTAAGCCGGGTAGTTCCATGACTGCGATTAACGCCATGACATTGGCAAAATTCAGGGCCTCTTCGACTTCTTGGGGATCGTAGTTGCTTCCGATGAATCCTTCAGCATTGCGGCGCTGGATGGCGAGATTACGGGAGTGAATGTATCCGTGCAGGGTTTCCCAACTCTGATTGTGAAGTCGCTGGAGTACTTTTGTGTATTCACCGTCATCCTTCTGTTTCAACCGATTGATGACCTTTTGAGGGTCGAGCTTATATCTTCCCTCGGCGAATTCATTGAGTTCATGGTCTGTGGCAACGTAGATGCACCAAAGTGCAGTGATGCAAGCCTCGTATGTCGGCCGCAGAAGTGTTATTGCAGAGCCGTAGAGGTTCTGGTCAACAAGCACAACGACGGCTCTGTGGTGCTCCAGCGCTACATCAAGGCTTCCGCCAGACAATGAGCCACGGAAGTCGTTCGGTGCTGGTCGGTTCGACATGACCTCCAGGATACGTATGGCAAGGGTTTTGGACTTCTGCAGCATGGCGAACGCAAAGTTGGTGGAGTAGCAGGCCTAACGTTCGAGCTAACCGGGCGCCAGCGGCGGGACGCCAGGCCCGGGCTGGCGAAAATGTACCGCGTACCGCCAGACCGGGCCTGGTGGCCCGCCGTTGGTGCTCCGGTTGAGCGAGGGGTTAGGCGGCACTGCGCTCAGCGAACGGGCTGGCGACGTTGGTCTTATGTCTTGGGGCGGTGCAGAGCGCACAGCTTGTTGCCATCGGGGTCGCGTACGTAGGCGAGGTGCAGGACGCCTGACGGCCCTGAGCGCGGACCGGGCGGCTCTTCAATGGATGTGCCACCGTTGGCGACGGCGACGTCGTGGAACTCCCGCACTTGCTCAGGTGAGTCGCACTTGAAGCCGACGGTGCTTCCGTTGCCGACAGTTGCGGGCTGACCGTCGATGGGCTCGCTCACACCGAATGAGCAACCGTCATGCCTGTAGAACAGACGACGCTGCCCTGTTTTGTTCGTGTTCTCGATCGCGGCTCCTGCACCAAGCACCTTGAGAACGGCGTCATAGAAGCGCTTGGATCGCTCGATGTCGTTAGTGCCAAACATGACATGACTGAACAAGGTAGGTCTCCTGTATTGATGGTGTGTGCACCAGACGACGTTCGTTTGTGCCGCCTAACGTTTGAGCTAAGCGGCGCACCGCGGCAGGACGCGCATGGCCCAGAATGAAATGAGGGCCATGCGTGGCATGCCGTGGTGCGTCCGCTTGAGCGAAGGGTTAGGCGCCGTCGCGATGTTGCTCATG
>JACZKT010000320.1 GCA_014859905.1 Rubrivivax sp. | reverse complement strand
GCCCATCCCGCTGCGCTGGCCACCATCTGCGGCGAGCGGCGCCGCAGCTTCGCGCAGGTCGCAGAGCGGGTCGCGCGCGGGGCCGGTGCGCTGCAGACGCTGGGTGTTCAGCGGGGTGACCGTGTCGGCATCCTGTCGCTCAACAGCGACCTCTACATCGAGGCGTACATGGCCGTGCCCTGGGCCGGCGCCGCGATCAACCCCGTCAACACACGCTGGAGCGCCGCCGAGATCGCTCACTCGCTGGTCGACTGCGACACCCGCGTGCTGCTCGTCGACGACACCTTCCTGCCCATGCTGCCGCAAATCTGCCAGCACCATCCCGCGCTTCGGACGGTGGTCCATGTCGGTGAAGGGCCGACGCCGTCGGGATTGCTGTCCTACGAAGCCCTCATCGCCGCCGCGCGGCCGGTACGCGATGCGGGCCTGGGCGGACGCGATCTGGCCGGCGTCTTCTACACCGGCGGCACGACTGGATCGGCCAAGGGCGTCATGCTGCCGCACGATGCGCTGGTCTACAACGCGCTGGTGTTCGCTGCCCAGGGCGTGGCGCGCGACGGCGAGGCAGGCTTGCACGTGGCGCCGCTGTTTCACATGGCGGGTGTCGCTTTGCTGAACACGCTGTGGGCCGTGGGTGGCACGCACGTCACGATGCCGGCGTTCGAGCCGCTGGCCGCGCTGCAGGCGCTGGAGCGCGAACGCATCGCCACCACGGTGATGGTGCCGACGATGATCCAGATGCTCGTGGACCACCCGCAGGCCAGTGGCTTCGATCTCGGCGCGCTGCGCCGCATTGGCTACGGCGGCTCGCCGATCAGCGACGCCTTGCTCGAGCGCGCCGCCGCGCGCCTGCCGCAGGCGGAGTTCTCGCAGGTCTACGGCATGACCGAACTGGCGCCGGTGGCCACGCAATTGGGCCCTGCGCTGCATGGCCCCGCAGGCCGCGCGCGAGGCCTGACGGCATCGGCCGGCCAGGCGGTGCTGGGCGTGGAACTTCGAGTGGTCGACGCCGAGGGCCGCGTGCTGCCACCGGGCACGGTGGGGGAGGTCATCGTTCGCAGCCCCGGCGTGATGCTTGGCTACTGGGGCCGGCCCGAGGAGACGGCGCGGGCGCTGCAACGCGCACCGAACCCGGGGTGGATGCACACGGGGGACGCTGGTTGGCTGGATGACGAGGGCTTCCTCACGCTGGTCGATCGCGTCAAGGACATGATCGTCACCGGCGGCGAGAACGTCTACTCAGGCCAAAGATTCGCGCCCTGAGACAGGGCGCCGAAGGCGAGAGGGCCGTCGGTCAGTTTCTCGATCGGCTGCGTGGCGACGGCTATCAGGTGTTCCACGACGTCTTGGGCGAGGGATTCAATGTGGATCACGTGGTCATCGGCTCGGCGGGAGTCTTCACCGTCGAGACCAAGACCTGGAGCAAGCCGGTTCGTGGAGATGCGCGTATTAGCTACGACGGAGAACGTCTGATCGCCGGCAGTCGAGAGCCGGATCGTGATCCGTTGCTTCAGGCAAAGGCGCAGGCTCGATGGCTGGCGGCACTGCTGGCCGAGAGCACTGGCCGCCGATTGACCGTGCAGCCCGTGGTCGTGTTTCCCGGCTGATACGTCGAGGCCGCGCCCGGAAGTCAACGCGACGTCTGGGTCATGGAGCCGAAGGGGCTGCCGGCCTTCCTTTCACGGCAGCAGCTGTGCCTGAGCCCAGAGGACGTCAAGCTCGCTTCGTTCCACCTTTCCCGATACGTGCGCGGTGGTGAGCGTGATCGCGGGCTGCAGCGGTGACCGCCACTGGCAGAGTGGGGTCGAGCGGCACCTGCACCAGCGTCCGAGGTTGAGCCTTGCGGCGCAGGACGCGCTGGCGGCGAAGTGGCTCGTCGAGCCGTGGGCGTGGTAGCTGTCGCTGGCAGGAGACCCGTTCGTTCCAGTGGCTCAGGTGGCGGCGCTGTCCGCCACCGCCGAGAGCGTGCCGTCCGACTGTGCACCGGACTTGGCTGCCGTCGTCATTGATCGCGTTTCCGTAGCTGGCGTGTCTCCGGCTCTCTCGCGTCGGCGGCTCCATGCTGCCGAGCAGTCCATCAGACCTCGTCACTTGTGCCACCCACAACGGCCTGATCCAGCGGCGCGCTCAGTTGCCGAGGCCGTCCCCGCCGCTCTCCAAAAGGGCGGATGAAATCCTGCGGGCCGTGTCGCAGACCGCCTGCACGAGCTGCGGCGTCCTGTTGCCGAGGCGGAAGTAGGGTCCCACAAGGTTGACCGAGGCGACCAGCCGGCCTTCGGCATCGCGGATCGGCCCCGCGATGCCGAACAGGTCGTTGGAAATCTCGCGCATGCTGGTGGCGAAGTCCTGCCGGCGCACTTTCTCGAGTTCGGTTTTCAGCGCGCCGATGCGCGTGATCGTGCGGGGCGTGAACTTCAGCAGGCCGTGGCGCCGCGCATAGTCGCCGACCGCTGCGTCATCTCGGGCGGCCAGTGCGAGCTTACCGCTGGCCGTGCAGTGCAGTGGGCGCGGCACGCCGATTGGCACAACGAACTGGATCAGCTGCGGCCCTTGAACCGGGCAGGAATAGAACACGGCATCGCCCTGGGCCGTGGCGAGCGTGCAGGTCTCGCCCGTTGCATGGGTCAGGTCCTCCAACTGCG
The DNA here is from genome assembly GCA_014859905.1 of Rubrivivax sp. Classification (GTDB taxonomy): domain Bacteria; phylum Pseudomonadota; class Gammaproteobacteria; order Burkholderiales; family Burkholderiaceae_C; genus Rubrivivax. Next base: position 9,014 of record JACZKT010000320.1, on the reverse strand, counting down.
GCCGCGCAATCTCCTCCAGGCTCGGGGGTCGGCGCGCGTGTTGGGCGAAGCGTTCCATGCCTAGACCCAGTGCATATGTCTTTCGTTGTTCGTCGTAGGCGAGCAGCCCGCGGCTGCGCAGCGTCCGCACGATGGTGAGCACCGTGCTCTTCGGCACGTGGAGCGACCGGCTGATTTCTGCGAGGGATGCGCCTCGTGAATCGATCCGCAGCATCTCGAGAATGTCAAAGCAGCGCTCGATCGAGCGAACCGGGCCGCTCGCGGCGGCCGGCTCACTGCGCGGTGTAGCCACCGTCGACCACCAGGTCGGTCCCTGTGACGAACGATGAATCGTCACAGGCCAGGAACAGCGCAGCACGCGCGATCTCCGCGGGCCGACCCGCGCGACCGATGGGGCAGGTCTGCGCGAAGCGTTCGTCGGTCTGTCGAAGCCCGCCGTAGCGCGCGACGATCCTGTCGGAGGCAACCGGCCCAGGAGACAGGCTGTTGACGCGGATGCGGTCGGCGCTGTGGTCGAGCGCTAACGATCGCGATAGCTGGATGACGGCGGCCTTGGTGGCAGAGTAGATCGCGCGCCCCGGTGCACCTACGCTGCCAAGTTGCGAGGCGATGTTAACGATGCTGCCACCGCCCGCGCGCCTCATGTGCGCGATGGCGATGCGGCAGGCGGCCATGGTGCCGGCGATGTTGACGGCCAGCGCCCGCTGCAGATCGGCGTCTGGAACATCGGCGATCTTCCCGACGGTGGGAAACGATGCCGCGTTGTTGACCAGGACACTCAGGCCGCCTGGCTGCGCGGCGGCCTCATCCAGCAGCCGCTGAAGCTGCTCGGTAAGGGCCACGTCGCATCCGCGCCCCAGCGCAATGCCGCCCACGCGCACGATGTTGTCGGCCGAGTCGCGGGCCGCGCTTTCGTCGATGTCCGCGCAGAACACAGTGGCGCCGCGCAGCGCGAAGCAGGTGGCGATGGCTCGGCCGATGCCGTTGCCGGCACCTGTGACGACGGCGGTGCGGCCGTGAAGCCGCCCAATCCGGGCGTAGTCGGCGCTTTCTGCGGTCTTGAGGGAGTCGCTCATCGCTTGACGTTCTCCGACCAGTACTTAGGCCTTTCCTCGCCATAGCGCTGGCGCATGTCTTCCTCGAGCATGAAGGCCTCTTCGAGCTTCGCCACGGTCTCGTAGCCGATCAGGCCAGTGATCTGGTCCATGGTCGCGACGAGGTCCGGCCGTTCGGTGATGGTGTCGGCCTCCAAGCTGTCACGCAAGGCTTGTAGGCCGCGCGTCATTCCGGCGATGGCGGCGGCGGGGACGAGGCGTGGCACCGTGACGCGCGCAACGCCGATCTGTTCGAGCCGCTTGTAAGGGATCAGCGGTGTCGTTGCGCGGCTCATGATGCCGAAGCCCATGTTGATGCTCACCGGCACGCCGGCTGCGTCGACCACGCGCCGGATCTGATCTTCGTCGCGCACGGTTTCCGGGAAGACCATGTCCGCGCCGGCGGCCACGTACATCTTCAGTCGTTCGACGGCCTTGTCAAAGCCTTCGACCGCGATCGCATCCGTGCGCGCGTTGATGATGAAGTCGTCGTCCTTGCGAGCGCGGACGGCGGCTTCGATCTTCTTGGCCATCTCGCGCGCATCGATGAGCTGCTTACCCTGCATGTGGCCGCAGCGCTTGGGGGACACCTGGTCTTCGAGGTTGATGCCCACCACCCCGGCGTCTTCGAAGAACTGTGTCGTGTAGTAGACGGAGACGGCGTTGCCGTAGCCCGTGTCGGCGTCGGCCATGAGGGGAATACTTATCATGCGCGCGAGTCTGCGGCAGATTTCCACGTTCTCCATCATCGACATGAGGCCGATATCGGGCAGGCCGAACTGCGAGTTCGATAGGCCCGCCCCGGTGGTGGCGGCGGCGTCAAAGCCCATCCTGCACACGAGCAGGGCGCTATAGCCGTCATAGACGTTGGGCGAGACGAGCAGCTTTTTGCGGGCGAGCAGTTCGCGCATGACGCGGGTCTTCTTCATCGGGCTTCTCCATCGGCGTTCGTTTTCGCCAGGCAGGTGGTGTAGTGCGACGCGAGGGTCGCGCCGTCGGCATTCCAGACGCCTTCACGCGTGGCGACGTCGGATAAGGCTTCGCGAACGTGGCGGATGCGATGCGACTGGCCGCTCAGCCAGGGGTGCAGGCCCAGGCACAGCATCCTGCCCTGCCCGTCGGCGTTGGCGTCGTCCAGCAGCGTGTCGCAGGCGTCGCGGACGATCTGCGCATACCGGGGCGTGGCTATCTGCCGCAGCCAGAGCAGTTGCACGTCGTCCCAGTTCGGTTGCTGGGGCAGCGAGACGAGGCCTGGCGTCGTGAGCATCGTGTAGGGCTGTTCGTCGTTGGGCCAGTCGGCGATGTAGCGCATGCCCTGCTCCGCGACGAGGAAGGGCGTGCGCGTCGACTCACCGTATTCCTGGCCAATCCACCCGGCTGGGTACTGGCCCGTCATGCCCCGAACCTCGTCGATCGCCATTGCGATGTGCTCGCGTTCCTGCGCTTCGGTCATGCGGCTGGTGATCATGCGGGTGGCATGTGTGCCATGGACTGCGACTTCCCAGCCGCGCTCCACGCAGGCCTTCACGAGGCGCGGCGCCTTGCGGCAGAGCGCGGCATTCAGGGCAACGGTGGGGCGGACTCTTAGCGTGTCGAGAAGGTCGAGCAGACGGAAGGCGCCCACGCGATTGCCGTACTCTCGATGCGAGAACGTCCGGTAATCGGGAAAGATCGATTCGCGCACGCCTTGTATGCCGGGCGGGCGATGGCTGTCCGCAGGCGGGTCGAGTTCCCAATGCTCCAGGTACAGGATGACCCAGAGCGCGACGCGTCCCTGCGGCCACTGCAGGTGTGGCCGGTTGGGCAGGGCGCTGTAGTCATAGAGCGCGTGGTCCATGCCGGGGCGGCGTTCACCGGGCATCGGCACCTCCCGTCGCTTGCGCGAGCCAGCAGTCGGCGATTTCCTCGCCCGTCGTCTTCCAAACACCATCGTGGCTGCAGACGTAGCGCAGCGCGCGGTCGAGATGGCGGATCCAGTGTGGCTGTCCAGAGATGTACGGGTGCACGGCGATGCACATCACGCGCCCCGAGGCGGCGCCTTCTTCGTAGAGCACGTCGAAGGCGTCGCGGATCATCCGCTCGAACTCATCGGCTTCGTGACCCTGTAGTTGCACCGGCGCGTCGTTGAGGTCGATGCTGTAGGGGATGGTGATGAGCCGCCCGCTGCGCACGTTCATGGCCACGGGCTGTTCGTCGTGCAGCCAGTCGCAGTAGTACTTGATGCCGGCTTCGGCTAGCAGGTCGGGCGTGTTGAGCGTGTTCGAGAGCGCGGGACTCAGCCAGCCGGCGAGATTCCGGCCAGTGAGCTGGCGAAATGTGCGCACGCACCCCTGGATTTCGGCGCGCTCCACTTCTTCGGCCATGCCGAAGTGATAGCGCGTGTTGTAGATGCCGTGGCACATGAAGTCCCACCGGCGCGCCAGGCACGCTTCGAGAATGTTCGGGTAGTGCTCGAACGCAGCGAGATTGCACGACGTGGTGCCGCGCAGTCCGTGCCGGTCGAGCAGGTCAAAGAGCCGCCATACGCCAACGCGATTACCGTAGTCGCGGCTGCCGTAGCCAAGCACGTCGGGGTGAGGCGAGCGCGGCCAGGCGTTGCGCACCTGCCCCGGGTCGGGCAGGTATTCGTAGTGCTCGATGTTCGGCACGACCCATAGGGCCACACGCGCGCCACCGGGCCACCGCAGCGGCGGGCGGTCGACGATGGCGGAATAGGGAACGCGCTCGATCATGATTCGTTCGCTTCGCCGAAAAGGGCAGATGTGTCACGCACGTCCTCGAGCGCCAGCAGCCGCCGTCGGATGCGCGTGGCTTCCGGCTCGCTCCAGGTGCCTTGCGCGAGTCGCATGAACTTGTCTTCGAGCTCCGCGCTCGCGTACGGTGTTTCGGCATCGCCGCGGTTCGTGTGCACGAATGCCTTCAGCACCTCGCCCGAGTGCAGCACGAGGCGCACGCGGGCCTGCCGCAGCGCGGGCAGTTGTTGCGTCATCGCCGTGTCTTCCCTCACTTGGACCTTGTGGGCCAGCCGGCGCACCGCTGGGTCGTCAACGGTCGCGTCGGCGAAAGCCTCGATCCCGGTGGAGCCGTTGACAAGCGCGGTCGCCACCGCGAAAGGCAGCGAATACTTGGCCGCGAGGCCATTTACGGGGTCGGGGTTCACCAGTTGCGCAGCGAGGCTGTAGGTGTCTACATCGATGCGCTCTATGTCATCCACCGTGACTGGGTGTGGTGCCCGAGCGAGCGCTATGGCCAGGGCGTCGAGCGCTGCGTGGCTGAAGCGGCAGCAGGCGTGCAGCTTGAAGTAATTGCGCAGCATCTCCCAGCGTGTGCCGAGGTCCTGCAACATGCGGTGCCAGTCGAACCCGGTGGCGATGATGCCGCCGTACACGGATGCGAGGCCGTCGTTCTCACCGCTAAAGCCCGCGTCGGCGAGCGCGTTGGCGAGAATGCCCATCTTGCCGGCTGCCCCGGCGAATGCATTTCGCACCAGGCCGCCTTCGCGCATGGTCTTCACGCTCGTGGCAAGGCCCAGCGTGCTGGCGATGGCAATGGTGCGCTCCATCGACGCTTCGTTGGTCCCCAGTAGCTTGCGCACGGCCACGGCGGCGCCGACGGTGCCCCACGTGCCGTGCGGATGGACGCCCGGGCGGACTTCGCAAGCTGCCCCCAGGCGGGCTGCCACCTCGTACCCGGCGACGAGGGCGGCCAGGAGTTCCCGCCCGGTCGCGTGCCGTTCCTGTGCCACGGCCAGTGCCGCCGGAAACACGTGGACCCCAGGGTGCCCGCGGCTGAAGCGGTTGCCTTCGTCGAGTTCCAGGAACGTGCCCGCGGTGCCATGGAGCAGGGCGGCGGCCTCGGACCGGGTACGAGAGGGGTGGGAGAGCACGTCGCACGGTCCGCCCGCTTCCGCCGGTGCCAGCGTGGCGGCAAGACGGCGCATGGGTGCTTCGCGCATGCCCGCAGCGATGACCGCGCTGAGATCTGACGCGATTTCCCCCGCGCGCGTGCGCACCGTCGCCGGCAGGTCGCCGATGCGCAGGCCTGCCGCGAAGCGGGCGAGTTGGGTCTGGCCGTTCAGCATTATGAATGGAGTTCCTAATTATGCACAGGTTGTCGATTCGTGCAGAATGGAGGCGACCACAAGGAGACAGGCATGAAGTTCACCCGCCGCACATCGCTCAAGTTCGCAGCCGCCTGCGCAGCAGCATGTGTGCTGCCGCTGGCGGCGCACGCGCAGACCTTCCCGACCAAGCCGATCCGGCTGGTCGTTCCGTACGGCCCCGGTGGTGCCACCGACATCCTCGGTCGCCTGATCGCGCAGAAGATGCAGGAACTGCTAGGTCAGACCGTCATCGTTGACAACAAGGCCGGGGCGAGTGGCTCGATCGGTACGGACTTCGTCGCGAAGTCACAGCCCGACGGTCATACCCTAATCATGGCGACCATCGGCTCGCAGGCGATCAATCCGGTGCTCTACCAAAACCTACCGTATGACGTGAACCGCGACTTTGCGCCGGTGGGGCTCGCGCTCACCAATCACTTCGTGCTTGCGGTCGCGACATCTGTGCCTGCGCGCACCATCGCTGATCTGGCCGCCTACTCCAAGACCAGCAAGCTCTTCATCGGCACCGCCGGCTACCAGCAGCAGTTGTTCGGCGCAGTCGTCAGCGCGCACACGGGCCTGGAAATGACGAACGTCCCGTACAAGGGCACGGCGGCGGCCCTCATCGATCTCGCGTCCGGCAACGTGCAGGTTGGCTTCGTCGACATCGCCGGTGCGGTGCCATTCATTCAGTCGAACAAGATCGTGCCACTGGCGGTCAGCGGCACACGCCGGTCCAGTGCGCTGCCGAACGTGCCCACCATCGCCGAAGCCGCGAAGATCCACGAACTGGACGCAAGCGGCTGGATGGGTATCCTCGCACCGGCAGGGACACCGCCGGCGGTGATCGCCGCGCTCAATGCCGCCCTCAACAAGTCGTTGGCACTGCCCGAGATGCGCGAGAAATTCGCGCAGGTGGGCGCCGAGCCGGCGACCAGCACGCCCGAAGAATTTGGCACGCTGATCCGTAGTGAGGTGGCAAAGTGGACCCGTGTCGCGAAGGCGGCGGGGATCAAGGGCGAGTGATTTCGGCCACGATCGCGCGCCAATCCTTCAGGAGCCACCTCGAGTCGGCTTCGACGATGGTGTCGAAGACGTCCACGGCCCGGGGATAGACGGGGCCGGCCAATTCGCGCATCTTGTCGCGCCACGCCTGGGGCGCAAGGGGCCGGTCGGGGCTGCCGAGCGCGCTCAGGCATTCGCTCAAGATCTCTTTGCCGTCACCCAGCGACAGCGTCACGCGAGCCGGGCGATCATGCGGCGGCGCCAGCGGATCTGCCCACGGGCGCATGCGCACGAGGGGCCGCAAGGCGGCGATGGCCGTGTCGTCCAGCGACGCAGCGCAGAACGCGGCTGCACCCCCATCGCCTCGTGCCAGCGCGGCGGCCACTGCGTGCGGCATCGAGAACTTCGCAGCGAGTGTCGTCGTCGGCGCCGCGTTCGTGAATGCCATGGCCAGCGGGTGGCATTGCACTTCGATGGCGGCGATGTCCTGCGGATTCGGCGCGCGGCCGTGCAACGCGATGGCCGCTTCCACGGCGGCATGCAGGTGCTGGCAGCAAGCGTACAGCTTCGTGTAGCCGTCCATAACGGCCCATTTTTCGCCGAGGGCTTGGTCGAGCTGTCGCGGTTCGCACTCGCCGTCGAAGACCGTGCCGTACACGTCATGCAACGATTGCGCCGTGCCGCCGATGCCGCATGTCGCCCACTCGACGGCCATCATCCCGTTCCATGCGCCACTGGCCGGCCAAGTGTTGCGTACGAGGATGCCCTGTTGCAGGTGGTTGCGAGGCGCGGGACCGATGAGAGTTGCCGCGGCGCCAATGGCCGAAACCAATGTTTCGCTGTCGAACTCGAGAGCGAGGCCCAGGCCCGCCGCCGCGCCGACCGCGCCATAACGGCCGTGGGCCTGCATGGTGAGCGCGCGCGGCCGCCACGTGCACGCGACCCGCGTCACGACTTCATAGCCCAGCACCAGGGCGCGTAGCATGTCGCCGAGACGCAGGCCCGTAGCCTCCGCGTGGGCGAGTAGGGCCGGCAGCACGTAGAGCCCGGCGTGGCAGGCGGTGGGGCGATAGCCTTCATCGAGTTCGAGCCAGTCGGCAGCCACGGCGTTGGCTACCGCCGCAGAAAGACGGTCGACACGATGGCTGCCGCCGCGCCAGATCGTCGCTTCCTTAGGGCCGGCCCGCTGGATCGTCCGTTCGTGGAAACGCGCCACCTCAGGCTCGTCGCGGGCGCCGACCATGGCGGCCAGGTCATCGGCCAGCACGCCTGCGGCCCGGCGCAAGACTGTGCGTGGAATGTCGTCGGTGCGCACCGCTGCCGCCCAGGTCAGCAGTTGCTGCACGTGCCTGGCGGCCTCGTTGCGCACTTCTTCGCGTGCCTCTTCCGGTGGTTTCTGCATGGCGGGGCAAGATAGCATGCGCAAATGAACGTGACCATCCTGGACGACTACTTGGATATCGTCAGGACGCTCCCGTGTTTCGCGGGGCTGGCCGGCCATCGCGTGACCGTGCATACCACGCCCGCCGCCGGCATCGATGAGCTTGCCGAGCGGCTGCGCGACACGGAGGCGCTGCTCCTTTTTCGCGAGCGCACCCGCATCCCCGGCGCGCTGGTCGCGCGGCTGCCGCGCCTGCGGCTCATCAGCCTGGTCGGGCCTGTTCCGCACGTCGATCTGGCCGCTTGCGCTGAGCATGGCGTGACTGTGTGCTCCCGTGTCGTCACGGAACGTCCGTCCTACGCCACTGCAGAGCTGACGTGGGGGCTGCTCCTGGCAGCGTGGCGCCGAATTCCGCAGGAGATGGCGTACCTGCGGGCCGGGGGCTGGCAGTCGCCGCACGCGACGGGCCGGCAGTTGCATGGCCGCATGCTGGGGATCCTGGGCTTCGGCCGTATCGGTGCGCTCGTCGCCGGGTGCGGGCGCGCTTTCGGGATGCAGGTGCGGGTGTGGGGCCGCAGCGGGTCGCTCGAGCGGGCGGCGGCGCAGGGCTTCGAGGTCGCCGCGAGCGAAAGCGAGTTGTTCACCGGTTCCGACGTCGTGTCCGTGCACCTCGCGCTCACGCCGCAGACACAGGGCGCGGTGCGGCGCGAGCACCTAGCGCTGATGAGGCCCGAAGCCCTGTTCGTCAACACCAGCCGCGCCGGATTGGTTGCGCCAGGTGCGCTGCTCGAAGCGCTCCAGGCGGGCCGCCCGGGCGCGGCCGCGGTGGACGTGTTCGATGAAGAGCCGGTGCTCGGCGCGCGCGACCCGCTACTCGCCCTGCCTAACGTGGTGGCGACGCCGCACCTTGGCTATGTCACCCGCGAGGGCCTGGACGCGATGTTCGCGACCATGATCGATCAGATCGGTGCTTTCGAGCGCGGGGCGCCCATCCATGTCGTTTCCGCCTGAGCCTCGGCGGGTGCTCTTTGACGAGGTGGAAAGGGGCGGGTGGCGAGCTTGTGGCACCGAATTGAATGGGCGTGTCGTGCAGCAGGGGCGCACCAACGGCGTGAGCATTCTGAAATCGTCACTAATCATGTCGCATGAAGCCGACTTCCTATTGGGTAGACGCGCGTGAGGCGCATCTGATGGTGCGGGCTACCCGTTCAACGACCGGGGTGACTGGCTCGCCGCCTGAGCGAGGTTAGGCATCTAGCAACAATAACTTGAACACTGTGGGTGCTCGGCCTATCATGTCCGGGTGGACTTAGCGCAGACCATCGAAGCCAAGTACCAGGCGCTGGCGGGCCGGCTTGACGAGGCAACGCTGAGGTTGTGGGTGGCTACCGAGGCACGCAGCATCGGGCGGGGCGGAGTCAGCGTGGTGGCC
>JACZKT010000319.1 GCA_014859905.1 Rubrivivax sp. | reverse complement strand
CTGCTGCATGTTGTGGGTGACGATGACGATCGTGTACTTGTGCTTGAGCTCGTGCAGCAGCTCTTCCACCTTGGCGGTGGAGATCGGGTCCAGCGCCGAGCAGGGTTCGTCGAGCAGCAGCACCTCGGGCTCCAGCGCGATGGCGCGCGCGATCACCAGCCGCTGCTGCTGGCCGCCCGACAGGCTCAAGCCGCTGGCGTCGAGCCGGTCCTTGACCTCTTCCCACAGCGCTGCCTGCTTGAGCGCGCGCTCGACCGTCTCGTCGAGCTGGGCGCGGTTCTTCACGCCCAGCAGCCGCAGCCCGTAGGCGACGTTCTCGTAGATCGACTTCGGGAACGGGTTGGGCTTCTGGAACACCATGCCGACGCGCCGGCGCAGCTGGGCGACGTTGACGCTGCGGTCGTAGATGTTCTTGCCGTCGATCTGGATCTCGCCTTCGACCCGGCAGTGGTCGACGAGGTCATTCATGCGGTTGAAGCAGCGCAGCAGCGTGGACTTGCCGCAGCCGCTGGGGCCGATGAAGGCAACGACGTGGTTGCGCGGAATATTCAGGGTGACGTCGAACAGTGCCTGCTTCTCGGCATAGAACAGGTTGACGCCCTTCACCGACACCGCCACCTCCAGGTCCTGCAGCGGCTGCACATCGCGCGCCGATGCCGGGACCTCGGTCTCGATGGTGAGCCTCGGCGTCGCGGCTTCTGTCATGGTGCTCATCGTTCGTTCCTGTGGAAATCGAATTGTGTTACGGCGGCGGCGCGTTCACACGTTGTCGAGGCCGCGGAATTTCTCGCGCAGGCTGTTGCGCAGTCGGATCGCGGTCAGGTTCAGCACCATGATCACGATCACCAGCAGCAGCGCCGTCGCGTACACCAGCGGCCGCGCGGCCTCGACGTTGGGGCTCTGGAAGCCGACGTCGTAGATGTGGAAACCCAGGTGCATGAACTTGCGTTCGAGGTGCAGGAAGGGGAAGTAGCTGTCCAGCGGCAGCGCCGGCGCCAGCTTGACCACGCCGACCAGCATCAGCGGCGCCACTTCACCTGCAGCCCGTGCGACGGCCAGGATGAGCCCCGTCATCATCGCCGGGCTGGCCATCGGCAGCACGGTGCGCCACAGCGTTTCGGCCTTGGTGGCGCCCAGGGCCAGGCTGCCCTCGCGCACCGAACGCGGCACGCGCGCCAGGCCTTCCTCGGTGGACACGATGACCACCGGCAGCGTCAGGATCGCCAGCGTCAGCGACGCCCACAGGATGCCGGGGCTGCCGAAGGTCGGCGCCGGCAGGGCCTCGGGGAAGAACAGCTGGTCGATGTTGCCGCCCAGGAAATAGACGAAGAAGCCGAGGCCGAACACGCCGTAGACGATCGACGGCACGCCGGCCAGGTTGTTCACCGACACCCGGATGACGCGGATCAGCGGCCCCTGCTTGGCGTACTCGCGCATGTAGATGGCGGCCATGATGCCCAACGGCGTGACCATCGCCGCCATCAAGAGCACCATCAGCACGGTACCGAAGATGGCCGGGAAGATGCCGCCTTCGGTGTTCGCCTCGCGCGGATCGTCCCAGATGAATTCGCCGAGCTTCTTCACGTAGTGGCCGATCTTGGCGAGCAGGCTCATGTCGTTGGCGCGATAGACGTCGGCGACCAGGGCGAGCTTGACCTCGACCTCCTTGCCGTCCATCAGGCGCCCCACCACCGTGTCGCGCGCGATCTCGGTGCGCAGCGCGCCCAGGCGCTGCTGCAGTTGCCCGAACTGCCCGTTCAGCGCCTGGCGCTGCGACTCGAATTCCGCTTTCCGGACTTCGGTCAGCTGGCCCTTGAGATCGAGCTTGCGGGCCTCCAGTCGCAGTTTTTCCAGCCCGTAGTTGACCTTGCCGATGTCGCTCTTCTCGATGCGGTAGATCTGGTTGAAGAGCTTGCTGGCGCGTTCGAAGCGCTTGAGCAGCTCGGGCCAGGCCGCTTCGCCGCTGGCAACCGCCTGACCAGCCTCCTTCACCGCCACCAGGTGGCCGTAGAAGTTGCCCCACTCGCGGCGCTCGATGGTGAGCATGTCCTTGGGGTAGTTCAGCTCGCCGAGCAGCGGTACCGGAAACCAGCGGAAGTCGACACCGGTGACGTCGCGGTTGCCCATCTTCACCAGCACGCGCTCGGCGAAGTTGCCGTCGCCCGGAATCGTGAAGCCGGCTTCGCGCAAGCGACGCGCGGCCACTTCCTCGCGCTCGCGGATCTCGCCGATCAGGCCGCTGGTGCTGCCGTCGCGTTCCTTGAAGGTGGTCTCGACCACCGCCTTGGGCCAGAAGTGGCCCAGGCCGCGCAGCGCGGTCAGGGCCATCACGCCGGCCACGGCCAGCACCGCCAGCGCAACCGCGCCGGCGGTCAGCCAGATCCAGGGGGAGCCCGATTTGAACCAGTCACGCATGCTGTGTTTCCCCCCGGCTCAGATGGTCTGGTACTTCTCGCGCAGGCGCTGACGCACGAGTTCGGCCAGCGTGTTCACGATGAAGGTGAAGGCGAACAGCACCAGCGCCGACAGGAACAGCAGCCGGTAGTGCGTTTCGCCGACGCCGGCTTCGGGCATCTCGACGCCGATGTTGGCCGACAGGGTGCGGAAACCGGTGAACAGGCTGAAGTCCATCACCGCCGTGTTGCCGGTGGCCATCAGCACGATCATGGTTTCGCCGACCGCGCGGCCCAGGCCGATCATCACGGCCGAGAAGATGCCGGGGCTGGCGGTCAGCAGCACCACGCCGACCAGCGTCTGCCAGGGTGTGGCGCCCAGCGCCAGTGACCCCGAAGTCAGTGACTTCGGCACCGAGAAGATGGCGTCCTCGGCGATCGAGAAGATCGTCGGCGTCACGGCGAAGCCCATCGCCAGGCCGACGACCAGCGAATTGCGCTGCTCGTACTTGATGCCCATCTCGTTGCTCAGCCAGTTGGGCATGTCGCCGCCGAAGAAGGCTGCTTCGATGGGGTGGCCGATCTGGAAGACGAGCCAGATCACCAGCACCAGCACCGGCATCAGCAGCGCAGCCTCCCAACCCGGCGGCACGCGCTCGGTCAGAGACTGCGGCAGCAGGTGCCACACATACGCGGCCACGAGCATGGCCGCAGGCAGCAGCAGAGTGCTCAGCAGCACGCCAGCCAGGTTGTTCTCGACCAGCGGCGCCAGCCACAAACCGGCCAGGAAACCCAGCACCACGGTCGGCAGCGCTTCCATGACCTCGATCGTCGGCTTGACGATGGTGCGCATGCGCGGCGTCATGAAGTAGGCGGTGAAGATCGCCCCCAGGATGGCCAGCGGCACCGAGATCATCATCGCGTAGGTGGCGGCCTTGATGGTGCCGTAGGTGAGCGGCGAGAGGCTGAACTTGGGCTCGAAATCGGAGTTGGCCGCCGACGACTGCCAGACGTAGTCGGGATGCTCGTAGCTTTCGTACCAGACCTTCTGCCACAGGCTGTGGAACGACACCTCGGGGTAGTGGTTCTCCACCGCCGCCGAGTACACCTTGCCCGCCGCATCCTGCGCCAGGTAGCCGTTGCCGCGCGGCGGCACGCCCAGCGCGACGAGCGGCTGCTCGCTGAGCTTGTCGACGAAGAGCAGCCGTTCCGAGGTGGCGAAGTAGCTGCCCAGATGCCCCTTCGCATCACCGACGATGAAGCCCTTGCGGAAGAACTCGGGCGTGATCGCAGTCACCGCGGCAGGCATCGGCGTGAAGCCGCGGATACGCTGCAGCGCGAAGTTCGCGCCTTCGGTACGCACCAGGAACCACTGCGCGAGCTCGCCCTTGTCGGTGCCGACGATGATCGAAAAGCCCCCGCTGAGCATGGCCAGCGCCGTGACCCGCTGGCCCTCAGGCGCGAGCTCGACGGTCTCGAGCAGGCGCGGGCTGGTCTTGTCGCTGATGTCGTAGCGCGCCAGACTGCGCTCGCCGTGCAGCACGTAGAGCTCGCGCTGCTTGGACTCGATGACCAGCTGGCGAACGCCGACGGGGACCGGCGAGATCTCGGACTGCTGGATCTCGCTCCTGGTTTCGCCCGTCATCGCATTGGTGCTGACATTGACGGCCGAGACCAGCAGGCGCTTGTCGGCGGTGAGCGCGGCAATGGTCGAGCCGTCGTCGGTGAGCTGCACGCCGAGCAGGTCGATGGCCTGCCCCTGCGGGTCGACGGCCAGGGGCTCCTCGCCCAGCGGATAGTCCAGCGACGGCGTGATGAGGCGCTTGTTGCCGGGAAAGGTGACCGTGAAGCCCTGCTTGACCAGGATCACGCGGCCGTCCGAGAGACCGAAGCCCTGGCTGTAGCTGCGGCGCTCGCCCAGGCTGGCGCTGGTCACCCGAGTTCCTGCGGGCACGGGCACCACGGCCTCGGCCAGCGTCTCGCCAGTGTCGAAGCGGAAGAAGGTGATGGCGCCCTGGGCACCGACGCGCGAGCCGATCTCGCGCTGTTCTTCGCCGCTGTAGGTGAGCGTGGCCTGCGCCGCCGGTCCGGGCACCGCAAACTGGCTGCGCTTGTCGACGCTGGGCGGCGTGAACAGCGGCACCACCACGCTGGCCAGGTAGAAGAAGATCGCGGACACCGCCAGGATGACGCTGATGCCCCCGAAGGTCATGACCTGCTTGAACAGTTTGTCGCTGAACAGGCGACGGCTCATTGCCGCGTTGACGCTGAACGCGGTGGAGGTCTGGCGGGTGGCGGTGTTCATCGGCTGAGGGTCCGATCTGACGTGAAACGAGGGTGACAGGGGAATCCTGCCACCCTCCTGCCCTGGTGCGATGAGCTTACTTGACTGCCATGCGCAGCGCCTTGAAGCGCTCGACACGGTCCTGCGGCTTGCCCAGCTTGTAGCTGTCCTTGTTCATCACGTAGACCAGCGTTTCGCCCTTGGGGCCGACACCGATGTCGGTGTAGCTGTAGGGCACCTCGCCGAAGGCGGTGAAGTCGGTCATGTCCTTCAGGCTACCGAACAGGTAGAAGCGGCCGCTCTTGAACGCTTCACCGTAGAAGCCGGCGCCGGACGACAGTGAACCGCCCAGGATCTGCTCGCCGCGGCTGGGCTTGTTCGATTTGACGTCGTCGCCCGTGATGCCGAACACCAGCGTCTTGCCGCCCGGGCCGGTAC
>JACZKT010000318.1 GCA_014859905.1 Rubrivivax sp. | reverse complement strand
ACGCAATGAGATCGATGGATTTCGCCGCCAGGCTAGGCGCAGACCCGCCGCCGCACTACTTGTGCGGCAAGGGGATGCAACGACGCATGGCGGCGAAAGACGCGATCTCATGTGGCCGTACTTGTGAAATGGCCTACTAAGCCCGGACCTTCTTCCTGGCGCTGGTGGCCGCCCGCTTCTTGGCCGTCCCGGTGGTCTTCTTGCCGGTCTTGGCCGCAGCGCCCGCCTGCTTCTTCACGTTCATCTTGGCCAGGTCGGCCTTCCTGGCCACCGCTTTGCCCGCGTTCACCACCCGCTTGCCGGATGCCTTCTCGGCACGGGAGAGCTTGCGTTCGATCTGCTCCACGATCGCGAGCACCTTCTTGCCGACCTGGTCGATGGCCTTCGCGATCGCCTTTCTGGCTTCGTTCGTTGCCTTCTCGACCCGGCTCTCGGTCTTCCTGACAGTCGACCTGACCTTGCGCCTGGCCTCGTTGCCGGTCTCGGCGATCTTCGCACTGGCCTGGGACAGTGCGGCCGACGCGCCCGCGGTGACATCTTCAGCCTTGTTGACCGCGCCTTTGCCGATGCTTTGCGCGGTATCGACCAAATCGGTCGCGGCAGTCTCCCAGGGACCTTTGACCTTCTTGCGAGTGCTCATATGCCCATCCTTGCAGAAATGGTTGCAGTCACCCACCCGTTGATCGCTCAACCGGTGAGGAAGTGAAGACTAGCGCGTTACCAGCGCCCGTTGCACTTCGTATCGGGCCAGATCGCGCTTGCTTGCGAAGCCACACGCGCTGGGTTGCCGCCGGACGGCGTTGCTGCGAAGACGCTCAGAACCGCATCTTCAAGCTGGCGCCCATGGCCCAGGTGCCGCGACGCTCGGTCTGTGCGTCGGGGCGTGGCCAAAAGCGGCCGATGACGATGCCACCGACGAGCCAGTCTTCATAAACCGGTTGCTCCCAACGAGACTGCAGACCGTAGTCCGTGGCGACCACACCCGAGCCCTGCTGGCCGTTGACCAGGGCCTCCAGGGACAGCAGCCGCTGACCGCCGAACGACCGGTACGCGCCCAGCAGGCTCGACCACTCGAACTTCTCCGACGCCTGCGTGATCGTGGCCGAGGTGAGCCAGCGAGCCGCCAGCACCGGCGAGAAGAGATGTTCGTACGAGAAGGCCGTGGTCGAGCCGGCGTGGTCGGCAATCGACCAGAACAAGGTCTGGCGCAACTCGGCCAGCCCGTCAGGGCCGAGCTCCCATTGCTTGCGGTAGCGCCCCTGGACATACGGCTTGAGCCCGCCACGCATGCCGAGCCGGAAGTCGAGCGTGTCGCTCAGCGAGCGCCCGATGCCGGCGAAGAACGCGCGCTCACCTCTCGTTTGCGCGAGCAGACGATCCTGGCGCGACAGCGCGCCCGGCTTGTCGGTGATCACCTCGCGCGGGTCATCGCGACCGAGAAACACATAGGTCTGCTCCTCGAGGTTGGGCAGGCGCAAGCGCGCATTGAAGCGCACGTTGACATCGGTGCTTTCGCGCTGCCGCTTGAGCAGGCCGATGCTCAAACGGCCGTCGGTGACCTTCCCGCCGTCCTCGAAAGGCCGGTCGCCGAACCAACTGTCGACGCCGCGCGCCAGCCAGACGGTCATGGCTCGCACCGAACTGCGCGCGGAGTCCGCGACTTCGCCAGCTTCGGTGGCGGCGGCAGTCGGTGCTTCCAAGGCAGCGCCCTGCGCCGACGGCGAGCCCGGCGGGGCCGCCGTGGCGCACGCCGCCACGAGTGACAGGAGCGCTGCGATGCAGTGGGAGGCGGCTTTGGGCACGTCAGCAATGTACAGCGCAACATGGGGATCGGCGAGCGCAGCCAATGTGCGGTGTTGGTCGCGCCTGCGCAGGAAAACCACGACTGGCAACCCGGGTGCGGCGCTGCTTTGCGACAATCCCGGCCATGCATCCGATCGACATCCCCGCCTACATGGCGCACCTGGGCGTGGCCGCCCGCGCCGCGGCCACGCCCAGG
>JACZKT010000317.1 GCA_014859905.1 Rubrivivax sp. | reverse complement strand
CGTGCCATCGCCTGGGACCGGGACGACACCGCCTCGGTGCTGCGCAAGGTGCACGCCGCCGACGGCGCACCGGGCGTGCTGGACGAGGTACTGGGCCTGCCCGTGTACTTGCACGGCGCGCACGCCGAAGGCGGGCGGTGGCCGCTCGCCCCGCTCGGCAGGGTGAGTGCGCAGCGCGACGGCGCCATCCTGCTCGCCACGCGCGACGCCGCGGTGTGGATCACGCACCTGCGGCTCGCCGACGGCGGCGAGCCCTCGTTCAAGCTGCCCGCGGCCATGGTGTTGGGCGAAAGGCTCGCCGGCGTCCCGCAGTCCCCTGTGGCGCCCGACGCGGTCGTGGACACACCCACCTGGCGCGAGATCCGCTACGAGGAGACGAGTGACGTGGGCTGGCTGCACTTCGCCTTCCACAACGGCGCCATGGGCACGGCACAGTGCGAGGCGCTGACCACGGCACTGCGCGCCGCCAAGGCGCGACCGACGCGCGTCATCGTGCTCACCGGCGGGCCGGACTTCTGGAGCAACGGCATCCACCTCAACCTGATCGAGGTCCACCCGCAGCCGGCCGACGAGTCGTGGCGCAACATCAACGCCATGAACGACCTGGTGCTGGAAATCCTGCTCACCGAAAGGCAGTTCACGGTGGCTGCGATGGCCGGCAACGCCGGTGCCGGCGGCGCCTTCCTGGCGCTGGCTGCCGACCATGTGTGGGCGCGCAACGGCGTGCTGCTCAACCCGCACTACAAGGGCATGGGCAACCTTTACGGGTCGGAGTACTGGACCTACCTGCTGCCGCGACGCGTGGCGCCGGAGGCGGCAGCCACGCTGATGCACAACCGGCTGCCGGTGAGCGCTGCGCAGGCCGCTGCGCTCGGACTCGTCGACGCGTATTTCGGCGCCGACCACGCATCGTTTCATGCCGAGGTGGCGACGCGGGCGCAGGCCCTGGCCGCCGACCGCGCCTTCGAACAGGCCCTGCAAGCCAGGAACCGCCGGCGCGCGGCCGACGCAGCCACCAAGCCGCTGGCCGCCTACCGTGCCGAGGAACTGGAACGCATGAAGCTCAACTTCTACGGCTTCGACTCCAGCTACCACGTCGCGCGGCATGCCTTCGTGGCGAAGGTGCCACGCTCGCGCACGCCGCTATGGCTGGCCAGGCATCGGGCGAAAAGATAAGCCCCGCTGAACGGGGCCTGGTCTTGCCCCCTCTCCCGCAGGGCGGGAGAGGGTTGGGGTGAGGGTGGGAACCGCGGCACTCCACCGCCCTCACCCCTGCCCTCTCCCGCAAGCGGGAGAGGGAGTACCGGATGCTCAGCGCGGCGCGATCTTGAAGCTGCCGTCCTTGCCGATGTCGATCTCGTTGTTCAGGAACGCGGCGTTGTAGCCGGCTTCCTTCAGCTTGTGATACGCCATCTCGGCGCGGATGCCGGTCAGGCAGTGGGTCACGATGCGCTTGTTCTTGGGCACCTCGGACAGACGCGCGGTCAGGTCCTCATCCGGGATCAGCAACGCACCCTTGATCATGCCGCTGGCCGCTTCGTCGGGGTTGCGCACGTCCAGGATCAGCACGTCGGCCGGTGTGTTCTTCGCCAGTGTGGTGAATTCCGCCACCGGCAGCGAGCCCGCGCGCGGCTTGGGCGCATAAGCAATCCTGGTCGGTGCCGGCACCCCCGATTCCACCGCATAGCCCGCTGCCTGCCAGCCGATCATGCCGCCGTCGAGCACCAGCACGTTCTGCTGTCCGGCCTTGACGAGGGCCTTGGCCACGGTCACGGCCTGGTCGCCACCGCGCCCGTCGTAGACGATCAGCGGCGCCTTCAGCGCAACCGGCGGCAGCGACTTGAGCACCGCTTTTTCCGCCCCGGCCGGCACCGACACGGCGCCCTTGATGTGGCCGCTGGTGGCGTCGGCCGCGGTGCGCGCGTCGATCATCACGTGCGGGATGTCGCGGTCGACATAGGCCGCCTTCACGAACACCGGTGTCGTCACCAGGTAATTGCGCGTCTTCCACTCGGGCTCGCCTTCGCGGTACACGCGCAGGTTGGTGTAGCCCATCAGCTTGGCCTTCTTCAGCGAATTCGGGCTCAGCGTGCAGGTGATGCCGCCGCAGAAGAAGACGGTGAGCTGGTTCTTGTCCTTGGGCAGGCGGTCGACGAACTTGTCGAAGCCGATGAAGGGCAGGTGGATCGCGCTGGGGATGGTGCCTTCCTGGAAACGCACCAGCGGCCGCGAGTCGATCAGCGTGAAGTTCGCCTTGGCCGGGCCTTCGGCCACGAGCTTGGCGACGCCGGCGTAGTCGATCAGGTTGGCCGGGTCGATCTTCACCGGGCCCTTGAAGCGGATCTCGCTGGCGACCTTGACGCCGTCCTTCTCGACGAAGGTCACCTGCACCTCGTGGCGCTTCTTCGCGTCGCGCAGGAACTCCGGCTTCTTCTCGACGCCGGCGTCGATGACCTTCAGCGCCTTGGGATCGAAGCGCAGGATCTGCGCCGAGGCAGCACCGACGTCGAGCTGCATCGACTGCGACTTGAAGGCCGCCGATTCGAAGTAGCCGCCCATCTGGTTGGGCTGCAGGGTGTGGCAGGCCGCACACATGGCCGGC
>JACZKT010000316.1 GCA_014859905.1 Rubrivivax sp. | reverse complement strand
GTTCCCGGCCGGCGACAGGCGTCGCACCGGAGGGCAATCGATCTCGACCGTGCCGCTCACGGAAGCTTGTAGCTGCCCTTGGCGTGCCGGCAAGCCTGCATCGTGCCCTCGCGGATCCGCTTCACCCGCGGCAGGGACTCGACCACCCCGGTGCCGGTGATTCCGGCGTACTTGCCGGTGCCGCCCACAATCTCGAACACATAGCCCTGCGGGCCCAGGCTGTCGGCACCGAAGATGCGATCCCCCGCGCTGTCCTGGTGGACACAGTAGCCTTGGCTCCCGGCCTTGCCGCTGCGGTACTCGAAGGTGCCGCTGCATTCCAGACTCATCGTCTCGACCGGGCCGCCTGCCGAGCGCGACACGCCTGTCACCACATATGTGCCCGCAGTGAGCTCCGGCGTGGCGATGGTGGTGTGGACCGGGCCGCCGAAGCAGTGCGTCCACTCCCAGGCGCCCTCCCTGGGCATCTGTGCCATCGTTGCTGCCGGCATCAGGCATAGCACCGCCAGCCAGGCCGCCGTCGAAATCTTCCTTTCACTCATAGTCACCTCCGTAGGCCAATGGGTGCCCGTCAGTGTGCCGACGGCCCGTCTCGCCGAGCGTGAGCAGGCCGTTAGTTCATCGTTATGATGATCCGGTCCGAACATGACGGGGGTGCGATGCCGGCGTGGACCTTGCGTTTGCTGGGCCAGTTGACAATCGAATCGTCGCAAGGAGTACGGCCGCTGCTGCTCGGCCGCAAGGGTGGCGCGCTGCTCGCTTGCGTGGCCAGCCACGGAAGCGCCGGCGTCCCGCGCAGCCGACTGCTCTGCCTGCTCTGGGACCACACCGCCCTAGAAGATGCCCGCAACGCGCTGCGGCAATGTCTGCACCTGTTGCGCACCGGGCTCGGCGAAGCCGCCGAAATTCTGTCCAGTTCGGCCGACCGTCTCGTGTTGCAAGAGGATCTGTGCCGCGTCGACGTGCGTCAGTTCGAGGCCCTGGCCTCGCAGACGCGGGAAGCGGAATTGCGCGCTGCCGCAGCCCTGTATCGCGGCGAGTTCGCCGAGGGGATCGAGGCGGGCACCGAATTCGGCCTGTGGGCCCAGATCGAGCGCCAACGCCTCGATGATCTGGCCCACGGCGTGGTGGCGCACCTGAGCGAACTGAGGCTCGACGAGGCCGCTCTGGACGAGGCGATTCGCCTCGGATGCCGGCTGCACGCAGCCGACCGCTCGCACGAGGGAACGGCGCGCGCGCTGATGCGCCTTTACGCACGTGCCGGGCTGCGCTCGAAGGCGGTGGAAGTGTGGATCGACTGCCGACGCAGCCTGCGCGATGAACTGGGCGTGGAACCGAGCGAGCAGACGGGTCAACTGGCCGCTGAGCTGATGGACGACGGCGCTTGCGCCGAGCCGCGCAATGCGCGGCTCGGCCCATCGGCATGGCGCTCGCTTGCATTGTCTGATCCGGACGCCGCGCGGCGCTCGAGCGAGGACGCGCAGCTGCTGGATTTGATGCTGCGCGGATGGCAGCTCTTCTCGACCTATACGGCCGACGGGCACGCGACGGCGAGGAAGGTCTACGAGAAGGTGATCGAGCTTGCGCCGAACCACGCCGAGGCGATCACGCTGCTGGGCTGGACCCACTGGTTCGATGCCATCAGCGGTTGGTCGACGGACCCGCAGGCGAGCGAACGGAAGGCGGCCGGACTGGCCGCGCGGGCACTGGACTGTGGCGGCGGCATTGCGCCGCCCCACGGCCTGATGGGCAAGGTGCTGCTGTGGCGAGCGCGGCATGCCGAGGCGCTCATGCATCTGGAGCGGGCAGCGACTTTGGCCCCCACGTATGCCTACATGCAGTTCCACATGGGCGATGCGCTCGTCTGGTGCGGCCGTCCCGAGGACTCGTTGGTGTACATCGACCGGGCGCTGAAGCTCAACGCGAACGACTGCGGTGTGTTCCTCACGATCCGCGGGATGGCACAGTGGATGATGCATGACGCTGCGCATGCGCGCGCCACCCTCGAGAGCGCCATTCGACGCAACCCGTCCTATCCCTGGGCACACGGCATGCTGGCCGCGGTGCATCACGAAGCGGGGGACTTGGCGTCCGCACGCCGCGAGGCCCACGCCGGGCACCGATTCAATCGACGCTTCAGCCAGCATTTCGCCGAGCACGTGATGCCATTCTTGTTGCCTGAGCACCGCGAGCGCGTTGTTGAAGCCTGGCGGGTTGCGGGCCTGCCGAACGAAGAATCCGCTCGGCGCTGAGCGGCGCTGTGCCGAACTGCGCCAGTGGAATGAAAGCCTTTCCATAATGGCCGCGACTGTGAGTTCGCGGCCAAGCCCGGCAGCGGTCTTGGGTGATGACCCCGATGGAACGACAGCTGCTGTCGATCCCGATCATCGCGAGTCGACCCGTTGCTGATCGTCGCCGGAAGTGGACGAACGCGACGATCAGCCACTTCATCGACAAGCAGCTGCGGCTGGAGAACATGCTCGGCGCCTCGAGGATCCTGCTGACCATGCTCGCCGGCGCCGACGGCCGGGTGGTCGACAATGTCTACGGCGCCCGCGAGTGGGACGGCCCCGAAGCGCTGCAGTTGATCGACCGGGCGTTGCGCTGCCAGCCGGCGTCGACGGACCGGTGACGCCAGGGCGGCGCCGGCCTGGACTGGCCGCCCCCATCTTCACGACTGCTCAGGGATACCGATGAACGACGCTGCTCGATCCGCTGCAAGCCCGGCCTTCGAAGCCGCCATCGC
>JACZKT010000315.1 GCA_014859905.1 Rubrivivax sp. | reverse complement strand
TCCAGGAACTCCGGCATCGACAGACCCTTCTGGAACTGAACTCGGTTCATCGGCATGGCGCACCTCCTGTTCGGATGCGCCCATCTTCTACGGTCAGTAGCTCATAGCGTGAGCTTGCTGAACATCGTCGCTAATCAGGTGAACTCAAGGCGAGGCGCCCAAGCGCGCGCTCTGCCCAAGGCCCGTCGAAACATCACCGCTCACCCCGGCGCGTCGGCTCGGCTCCACCACGACCATGTGATGGACGACGACGACGATCGCAACCACGTGGTAGATGTAGTCGAAATAGGCCAGCCCCAGGAACGCGCCGGCGGACATGTAGGCCACCATCGTCACCTGGATCATCGCGGCCAGATCCTTGGCCCACAGCGCTTCTGGGTGCTTCCTGGCAAAGCGAATGACCGAACTGCACTTCATCCAGGTCAACGCCAGCAGCGACAGGAACAGGATCAGACCCGGCCAGCCATGCTCCCCCAGCACCTCGAAGTAGATGCTGTGCACGTCGCGCACGTTTGAGGGGTCCGGCGCGTACCGTGCGAACACGCTCGGTATCCAGGTCTCGAAGCCGCCGCCGAAGATGCGGTCGTTCGCCATGTGCCAAGCCGTCCACCAGGCGTTGATCCGCCCAATCGCCGACTCATCCTCGCCGTAAGTCTGGATCGTGTTCATGCGCTCGAACCATTCTTCTGGCATGAGGCTGAGGCCAACCAGGCCCGCGACCGCGATCAGTACCGCGGTCCTGATTTTGGTGCGGCTCTTCAGCCAGAAGATGGCGCCAGTCAAGGTGAGTGCCACCAGGGCCCCGCGCGACTGCGTCCCGAAGGCGGCAATAGCCGTCAGGATCATGCCTGCCATCAAGCCGGGTTTGAGCCACTTGTGCTTCTCATGCATGTACAGGTAATACATCAGTGGAATGGTCATCACCATCGCCAGCGCGAGTTCGTTGTTACCCCCGATGAAGGTGCCGTACGGCCCTTGCACCCGGTGTACACCGCCCTTGGCAATCGTGAAGATCCCGCCCTTGACGCCGTAGAAGGCCAGCGAGAAGACGATGGCCCAGACCAGCAGGTTCACCCGCTCGCGCGTAGTGAGCAGCAGCAGGGTCATGAAGGTCAAGATCTGGATCTTGATGACCTTCTCATACTGGATCCACGCCGCGTTGGAATTGAACGCCTGTGTGGTGGTGAGGCCCATCCAGACGACGAAGATCACCAGCACCACGATCTCGCGGCTCCAGATCATGCGCTTGGCCTCTTTCGCCATCAACATCCCAATCAGCGTGACGATGGCCACTATCTGCACCACGGGCATGTTGAGCATGAACGTGTAGCACAGGCGGTGCGGGTTCATGTAGCCGAGGCCGGCCAGCAACACGATGCCCCAGAACGGGCGCTTCAGGATGAACGGCAGCGAGCCGAAGACGATGAAGGCCACCAGCAGGTCACGCATCGGCGGCCTCCCGCGGCTGCGCCGCCGGCACGTGGCTCACCACGTAGCGGTGCTTGCCCGAGCGCTCGGGCGTTATCGCGCCCACTTGCTCGACGGTGACGCGCACCTGCTGCCCAAGGCGGGCCCGCGCCTTGGCCTGGATGTCGGGCACGCAGGCGGGGTCGAAGGTGTCGTCGCCGACGACCAGGATGCGTGTGGCCTGCAAGGTTTCCTGAACGATCTTGAACTGCTTTACGCCCGGCAGGTCGCGCAGGATGTAGATCAGCGCCAGGCCGTGCATCACGGTGCCGTCGGCGGCCACCACGAAGTCGGTGGTGCGGCCCTGGATCTCCTTGAGCATCGGCAGCCCGCGGCCGCAGGCACAGCGCGCGTCGTCGAGTATCCCCACGTCGCCGGTGCGATAGCGGATGAACGGGAAGTCACGCGTGGCCATGTGCGTGACGACGATCTCACCGGCCTGCCCCGGCGGCAGCACGTGGCCTTTTGGGTCGATGATCTCGACGACAATGTCTTCGGCCGTCAGGTGCATGCCACCTTCGGGGCACTGGTGTGCAATGAAACCGGCGTCGCGGCCGCCGTAACCGTTGGCCACCGGGCAGCCGAAGACGCGAGTGATGGTCTCGCACTGGTCGTCGTACAGCCGCTCGCTGGTGACGAAGGCGACCCGGATGCCCAGGTCGTCCATCCGCTGGCCGCGCTGTTCGGCATGCCGCGCGATGTGGCTCAGCGCGCTGGGGTAGCCGAAGAGCATCTTCGGCCGGCGGGCGCGGATGGCGGCCACGAAGCCATCGAGCCTGGCCTCGCTCATCTCGAAGGCGGGAAGCAGTTGGGTACGCAACATCTTGTCGCGCAGTGCGCGGATGCGGTCCTGGCTGCCCAGTTCGATGGGCGAGCCCCAGACGACGATCTCGGGGTCGCCGATGTCCACGCCCCACCAGCGCGTGGCGCGCCATTTGGCGGCCACGTCGTGGCTGACGCGTTCATTGCCGATGTAGAAGATCAGCGGCTCACCGCTGCTGCCTCCGGTGTTGAAGCGGGCCAGGCCGCGGGCCTGCGGGTGCTTCATGGCGTCCGTGTGGGTGCGAATCGTGGCCTTGTCCAGCAGCGGCAGCGCTTGGAGGTCTTGCACGCCGGTCACGGCGCGTGCCTCGAAGCGCAGGCGGTTGAAGAGGTCGCGCCAGTAAGGCACCTCGGCGGCTGAGATCAGCAATGCACGCAGGCGTTCGGCCTGCAGGGCGGTGATCTGCTCGGGTTCCAGCCACTGCGTCTGCTCCATGCGGCGGCGCACGGCCACGGTGGAGTGGGCCTTCAGGCGCTCGTGCATGGGGAAGAGCAGCTTCGAAACCAGCGCGGTGTACATCACCCGTGACTTTACGGGCGCTGGGCCTTGCCCGGGCCGGGGGCCGGCACCACGCCGCTGGCCGGGGCGCGGCACAGCGCACGGAACTCGGCTTCCAGCACGTCCACGCGGCGGTCCCAGGTGTTGGCCTGGGCGTACTGGCGGATCAGGGCGTGGTCCCACGCGTGGCCCAGGGCGGCGTGCATGGCCAGGGTGAGTGCGGCCGCATCGCCGAACGGCACCACGGCACCCAACTCGGGGCGACACACCACTTCGGCGTTGCCGCCCACGGCTGTGGTCACCACCGGCAAGCCGCAGGCCATGGCCTCCAGGAAGACGTTGGCCCAGCCTTCGTTGCGCGTGGCCAGCACGAAGACGCTGGCCGCCGAGAGCACACGGTGAAGGTCTTGCGGCGGCACGGGTCCGGTGAAGTGCACGCGATCAGCAAGGCCGAGTTCGCGTGCCTGGGCCTGCAGCCGATCGGTCCAGTCGCCTTCGGGGCTGGGGCCGCCCACCACGAGCAGGTGCGCGGGGGTGCCCTGCGCGTGCAAGGCGGGCAGGCAATCGATGACGCGGTGGAATCCCTTGCGCTCGCACAGCCCTCCCACGCTGACGAGCACGGGTGCGTCCGGGGGCAGGCCGAGCGCGGCGCGTGCCTGCATGCGGTCGATCGGGTGGAAGCGCTCCAGGTCCACGCCGTTGCCCACCACGCGCACGCGCTCGGGTGGCACGCCCAGACCCAGCGCCACCTGGCGCAGGGACTCGCTCACCGCAAACACGCGGTCGGCCTGTTGCAGGGCGCGGGCCAGCAGAGGTCGTAAGGCTGCGTCTTGCGCATGCCGTGCCTCGGTGCCGCGCATCGTGATCGTCACCGGCACCTTTAGCCAGTGGCCCAGCAGGGTGGCAGCAAAGCCGTCGGGGTAGCCGAAGTGGGCATCCAGCACGTCCAACCGGCCGGCGCGCTGCAACGCGCGCAGGCGCGGCCAGGCGCCCAGCGCCATGAACCAGCCATCCAAGCGCTTCAGCACGCCGGGAACGCTGAAATAGCGCGGGTACCAGACGGGGGTGCCGAACTGCGTTTCTTCGCGCGGGGCGCCGGGGCGGAAACCGGGGCGCCAACGTGAAATCAGGCGCTGCAGCGGAAACCAAGGGGTAGGTGCCACCACCGCCAGGGGCAGCCTCCGGCCGACGCGAAACATGCGCTCGCGGATGAACAGGCCAGCCACCGGCTGTACGGCGCTGGGGAACAGGCTGCTCAGGACCACCACGTGCGGATGGCCCGCCGGGGCGCGTTCAGGCGCCATCGGTTCAGCCACCGTGCTTGCGCATGACGAGCCAGAAGCCCAGCCACGACAGGTCTTCGTCGCTGAGCGGCTGGAACGCCGGCGCCAGGGCCGGCCGCACGGCGGCGACGTGTTCCTGTGCGGCAAGCTTCATTGGCTGCAGCTCCAGCACTTCGGCGGGCAGGCGCTGCAGGATCGAACGGTACTTGTCGATGCGCCAGCGGTTGGGGACGCCCTTCTCCGAATACATCAGTTGCCAGAGGGTGCGCGACCAGGCCAGGAAGTCCAGCGGGTTGGTCATGTGCAGGCCGTGGCTGCGCAGGTCTACCTGGTGGATCGCCAGCGCGCCCGGGCGCAGCGCCGCAACCATGTCCGCAAAGGTGGCTTCCAGGTCGTCTACATGCTCCAGGACGGCGCGCGAGAACACCAGGTCGACGGTGTCGCGCAACCCGGAAAGGCCGCTGG
>JACZKT010000314.1 GCA_014859905.1 Rubrivivax sp. | reverse complement strand
CCGGTGGCGCCGGTGACGAGCACGTCGCCGTCCGCGGGCTGCAGGCCGTGACGTTCCAGCGCCAGCACACACAGCATGGCCGTATAGCCGGCGGTGCCGACGGCCATGGCCTGGCGCGGCGTGAAGGCGGCGGGCAGCTTGACCAGCCAGTCGCCCTTGAGCCGCGCGCGTTCGGCCAGGCAACCCCAGTGGGTTTCGCCGACGCCCCAGCCGTTGTGCACGAAGCGCTCGCCGGGCTGCCAGTCGGGGTGGCGGCTTTCGAGAACGGTGCCGGCGCCGTCGATGCCGGGCACCATCGGCCAGGCGCGCACGACGGGGGCACGGTTGGTGAGCGCCAGGGCGTCCTTGTAGTTGATCGTCGAGTACTCGGGCTGCACCAGCACGTCGGCCTGGTTCCATTCCGGGAGGCGCGATTCGTCCAGTGTCGTCAGGCCGGCGCGGAAGCCGGCATCGTCTTTCTCGAGCAGCAGGGCCTTGAACATGATCTCTCTATGAGGTTGGCAGGAACCCGCATGCTGCCGCTTCCGCGGTCATGCGGCAAGCGCCGCGGCGCCGAGCCTCGCCGTCGGCCGCCTCATGGCCGCACCGTGCCGGCTGAACCCGGGACCGCAGCACGGCCATGGGCCTGGGCATCGCCCCCCGGGGCGGCACAATCCCGGCATGGGCGAAACCTTCATACCGCTGGCGGACCTGCGCTACGCCGCCGATGTGCCGCGTATCCCCGAGACTGCCCTGCCCCCCGGCGGCCTGCTCGCCGACCGCCTGGGCCGGCCGCTGCGCGACCTGCGCATCTCGGTCACCGACCGCTGCAACTTCCGCTGCAGCTACTGCATGCCCAAGGAGGTCTTCGACAAGGCCTACCGCTTCCTGCCGCACAGTTCGCTGCTGAGCTTCGAGGAGATCACGCGCGCGGCGCGGCTGTTCGTCGCCCACGGCGTGAGCAAGCTCAGGCTGACCGGCGGCGAGCCCTTGCTGCGCAAGAACCTCGAGTTGCTGATCGAGCAGCTGGCCGCGCTGCGCACGCCCGAGGGCGAGGCGCTGGACATCACGCTGACCACCAACGGCTCGCTGCTCGAACGCAAGGCCGAGGCACTGCGCGCTGCAGGATTGAGGCGCGTGACGGTGAGCCTGGACGCCCTCGACGACACCGTCTTCAGGCGCATGAACGATGTCGACTTTCCGGTCGCCGACGTGCTGCGGGGCATCGATGCCGCACTGCGCGTCGGGCTGGCACCGATCAAGATCAACATGGTCGTCAAGCGCGGCACCAATGACCACGAGATCGTGCCGCTGGCGCGCCATGTGCGGGACGCCTACGGCCCGGGCGTCATCCTGCGCTTCATCGAGTACATGGACGTCGGCGCCACCAACGGCTGGTGCATGGACGAGGTGCTGCCTTCGGCGGCGGTGGTGCAGCGCCTGACCGAGGTGTTTCCCCTGCAGCCGCTGCAGCCCAATGCCAGCGGCGAGACCGCCGCGCGCTGGCGCTACCTGGACGGCGGCGGCGAGATCGGCGTCATCAGCAGCGTCACCCAGGCCTTTTGCCGCGACTGCAACCGGGCGCGGCTGTCCACCGAAGGCAAGCTGTTCCTGTGCCTGTTCGCCAGCCGCGGGCACGACCTGCGCACACTGTTGCGCGGCGCCTACAGCGACGAACAGATCGCAGCGGCGATCGGCCTCATCTGGGGCGAACGGGAAGACCGCTACTCCGAGCTGCGCGGGGCCGGCGCGGCGGCGGCCGGCAGCGGCGAGCGCCGCGTCGAGATGCACTACATCGGCGGCTGAGCGCATGAGAGTTCCTCGGCCGCATCCGCAATCTCTCCCTCCCCTCCGGGGAGAGGGTTGGGGTGAGGGGCCGCGCCGGTCAGGGTGGTGCTACACGGGCCCTCACCCCCACCCTCTCCCAGAGGGAGAGGGAGCAGACTCAATAGACT